>JAOUGQ010000047.1 GCA_029865515.1 Nitrospirota bacterium | reverse complement strand
CAACCCAGCCAACATGTCTCAAGAAACCCTTTTGCAGCAAGAGCAGGAATTGGAAAAGGAACTTGATCGGATCAACGCGCGATTACAAGAAGTCCGGGATCAACTCGGCCAATTGGCTCAAACACCTGCCTCCCAACAAACCGATGATCAACGGCAAGCCCAGGTCCAGCTGCAGGAGGAGGAAGCGGTGATGCTGGAGGAAATGAGTATCGTCAGCACCAGGATCCTGAAACGGCCGGAAGGTCTGACACTGTCATCCACCCCTCAATCAGAAACCGATTCGCAACCCACCCGAACCATGAAAGAATCCCTCGAATCCCTTCCCGGCATTATTCTGCGCCAGGCGAACGGTCCCAGAGATTTCAGCATTTCCATTCGGGGATCCGGGGTCAAAACGGCCTTCGCCATCCGTGACATCAAGGTCTATGAAGATGGATTTCAGCAAACACAGTCTGACGGACTGTCACGACTCGATATACAGGACCCGTGGTTCATGAGATCGACCGAAGTCATCCGGGGAGCCGCTTCCTCGCTTTATGATAATTATGCCCTCGGCGGGATGGTGCAATTCAAAACCCGGCGGGGAAGTGACATCAATGGAGTGGAAGGTTTCTTTACGGGAGGATCCTTCGGGTATAACAAGCAAGCGATCGCCCTCGGCCACCAGTACAAGAATCTGGATGTATCGATATTTGCCAGTAACGCGGCTGAAAACGGTTACATCCATCACAGCGAATACAATACCCAGACGTTGAATTTTAATTTCCGCTTCACCATTAACGACAAACAAAACCTGTACGTCAAGGCCATCACGAACTGGCTGGACACCGACGTGCCCACCCGGCTCACCAAAAGTCAATTTGAAAAAAATTCTCGTCAAGCAGGAACCAACGCGGATGCGCTTGATCAAGGTCGACTCGACCGCCGCACCATCATCGGATTGATCCATGAATGGGCGTTGACTCCCGACCTCATCTTGACGATGGAAGGGGATTACGATGTCAAGGACATTAATCAGAATTTCTCTCAAATCACTGATAACGTCAATACCAATTGGAAACACTATTCCGATTTGCGGCACCGTGGACAGATATCCCGCATGCCGTTGAACAGCTACCTCGGGTTCTTCGTCAATAACATGGAGCAGGAGGGTAACACCTTCCAAAATTTGGGGGACAGGCATGGAACCCGAGGAACCCTGATACAGAACAACCGGGGAACCATTCGAAACATCGGAGGACGGTTCCGCGAAGAACTCACCTTTTTACCGAATTGGACTCTGGCGGCCGGGCTGGGATTCGAACAATCGATCGTGAGCATTCAGACGATCAATTATACCAATGGGGTCGTCTCCAGCCGCCCCAGTACCACCAAAACCTACTACAACTGGGCTCCGGAAATGTCACTGACATGGAGACCGGCGGCAGGCTTTCGACATTGGATCAGAGGGTCTACCGGATATGGCATCCCGCAATTCAGCAATTTGACTCGCAATCCCCTCACCGGTCTACCCGGTTCCAATTTCAAATTGGATCCCCAAAGGAATGTGAACGTGGAATTCGGCCACGAAGCCCAACTTCATCAAACCTTGAATGTTCAACTTGTGGGGTTCTGGATCTTCTTTCGCGATGAAATTATTTCGCAAAACATTTCTGGTGGGAACACGGCCTCAGTCAATGCCGACTCCTCGGAATATCGGGGTGTTGAGGCCTCCGCCGATTGGAGACCCTTACCAGGTTGGCAGTTCCACGGAGCGTACACTCACATTGATGCCAAGTATATCAACTTCACAGACCGGTATCTGGTGAATGGCGTGGCTACCAATGTCACACAGGACGGCAAGGACGTCCCCAACGTCCCAAGTGATGTCTTGAACATGAAGGTCATGTATGATCATGCGAAAACCGAATGGGGAGGCTGGGTCGAGACCAATTATTACAATAGCTATTATCTGAACAATAGCAATACCATAGGAATACCTTCCTACTGGCTCGTGAACGTCAATCTTCACAAGACCTTTAGGTTCAATAATGACTGGGTTCGCTTTGCCAAGTTCTTTTTCGAAGTGAACAACATCGCGGATAAAACCTACGCGGCGTCCGGTCAGGTCGCATCGGACGCGACACCCGATGCCAATAAGCAACTGTTCTTCGCAGGGTATGGCCGCTCATTCTACGGAGGGGTCACATTGGGGATATTCTAATTTTTCCACACATTGCTAAAAACAGGATGGGTGAGGGCGGCTATGAAGCCCCCTCACCTGCCGTATTGCCCGCAAAGCAGCCTGAAGCTGACAATCGATGAGGCAAGGCATTTGGCAGTACACCCTTTTCGCCGCAGCCTTTAGTCGCAATGCTTCTCATTCGGGTTGAATGCCATCCCTGAAATACAAGGGCTGATCATCTGAGACAACCCCAATAAAAAACGGCGAGGCACATTCCGTGCCCCGCCGTTTTTACTTCGCCCAAAGAGAACGATTTAATGGCCCTGTTGGAGATGCTTCAAGGCTTCCTGACTGTGCTCGCCTGCGACTTCGCCGTGTCCCTGTTTGCCATGTTCGACGGCTTCGTTGAGATGGCTCATCCCCTCACTGACATGGGCATTGGCACCTTCTTGTTTGGCGGCATCGGCATGAGAAAGGGCCTCCTCGGCATGCTTTGTCGCTTCACCGGCATGCCCCATTTCTCCATGGGCTTTTGCCTCGCCGGCATGCCCAATCGCTTCGTGCAGATGCTTATCGGCCTCCGCCAACCCGACAGCCGGAACAGACAAGAAGCCCAGCACTCCAACACAACCGACAATCCGAATGAATCGGGACCCCTTCAGTAGCATACCTCATCTCCTTTGTTAAAAATAAAAACAAGGAATGGAACAAATTGAATGGTACCACCATTCTTCTTCAAAGAACGCGAATGGATCTTGATCATAATTTGCCGGAACTACCAACACAAGTGGAAATTTTTCTCACAAGTTTAGAAATTGTGCACGCCGCATCAATCTCGTTAAGCCCACGCCTTCTTGAAATTCCTGAATAATAGGCAATGGAATGAACTCCCACCCCAAAAATATGGAGAAACTGTTGCATCGATGAGCACGGATCTGTAGACGGCCTTTTGGGTTCTTCCTATACTCTCCTCCGGTTGGCTATATCCTCATTTTTGAACCTCCATGGCCCAAGGCAAGAGGATATCCTGACCGTTTTTTAAGCATATCGGTCATCTGGAGTGAGGGTGCGCAATAGGGACCCCTGACCCCCCTAGAAACACCATCCTCCTTCTGTGGAGAACGATCGGGATGGAGCCTGGTATCGCCTACCTCCGCTCTTCATCCCGATCTTCACGGAATCCGAAAGTTGAAACATGAGCAGGATCCACATGCCGACGAATGGATCTTCTAACATTGTTTACTTTCATCAATACGTATTCAAAGGAGGATTATGATGCGCATCTCTGTCATCTTCTCAGGTTTTCTTCTGTTCGGTGCCTTGTGTCTTGGATCTCCCGTGATGGCTCTTCAATCCGGGGGCGTGGAAATCGGCGATCTCGAAACAGGCTCTGTCACTGGACAAGCGTTTAAGGCGCTTGATGTGGATCTGGCTTTTACGGCCATGGAGATTGGCGGAAAGAATGCCTGGTTCCCTCCAACGGCAATTCTCAACCTTGTGGCAGGGGGCATCGGTGGAAGAGCCGGGCGGCCGGTTCTCTTACAAGTGACCAATAAGTTGACTGCAGACTATACGTTTCATCTTTCGGCAGACTCGGCCATGGCCGGGCCAACATCATTAAATACCTCCCTGACCTTAAAACCAGGGGAAACGAAATATATTGGCATTCCTATGAGTGATCTCACGTATGTGACAGCCAACAATTTGTTAATTTATAGCAATCCGGCTGACAAAGGGGGATTATCCGGGCAATTACTCGTTCTCCGATAGTGGGAAAGGTTTTTTCCTCCCTTCCCCATACAACAAGCCCTGCTTCTTTTCCTTGGAGGCAGGGCTTTACTGTATGAATTGTGGAGTGCCCATGGCTCATCGCTCATTTTCATTCTCTTCCAGGAAATCTCGCGTGAGGCACCAAGAACTACCAATCCTTAGCATTTTTCCCTTTGACTCACTGAAGCTGCGTCTCGCGAATCGATGTGTGATGGGTTAGAATCCCACCCCTCGATATTTCCAGATTCGCAATATTGGCCGTGGCTTCAAATGCGATAGGACACAGATGCTAAATTCGACCAACGCCAAACGATTGTGCTCTCCCCTTTCAGATATCCCTTGGAAGAAAATATTCCTATGCCTTGTTCTCCTCTGGCCCTTGCCGGCATTGAGTCACGAGGCCGGCAATCTCTATCGTGAAGCTCTTGTGGCTGTTGAAAGCCAGGATTTCAAGAAAGCCAAACCATTGCTTGAACAGGCCATCCAGGAATTTCCGGCTTTTGCTGAAGCGCACCATCTGTATGGCCTGGTGGAGTTTCAACTCACGCAACAACCTGAACGCGCGATTCCCGCCCTTCAACAGGCGATTCAGCTTAACCCGAATTTAGCTCAAGCGCAGTATGATTTAGCCTTACTCTTTATCAAACAAGAAAAGATGAAAGAAGCCCAGAACGCAGTTCAACAGGCTCTGAACATTTATCCGCGTTTTTGGGAGGCCCGGCTCACCCTCGCTAAATTATTCGACCAGCTGGCATTAACGAATCAGGCCACTCAGGAATACCAGACTGTTCTTACCCAACAACCCTTACAACCGGAAGCGCTCTATAACCTGTCTGCACAGTACATGCAAACCGAAGAGTTCGACCTGGCCCTGCCGCTGCTCACCCAATTGACTGAGCACTACCCCCAGCATGCGGACGGATGGTATTTGCTGGCCCGAATTGCCGAACGGCAGAATCAACCGATCCAGGCGATATCCGCCTACCAACACGTCATTCAGGCGAACCCTGTCCATTCGGAAGCCCATTACAACCTTGGATTCCTCTACCAACAACAAGGGGACCAACTAAAGGCCATTGAGCAGTTTCAGCGCGTGAGCCAACTCAAGCCCAAGGATGCCGAAGCCTTTTTTAACCTTGGCGTGCTCCTGGCAGGAAACCAACAGCTAGCGGAGGCGGAACAGGCCTATCAGAAGGGAATCGCTCTCCAACCGAATTCCCTGGATGGGCATTTCAATCTAGGGGCCTTTTATGAATTTCACAAGAAAGATCTCCTTCAAGCCCGGAACCACTATAAACAATATCTCGACCTGGGCGGAAAGGACCCCCGGATCCAACAATTACTCAACCAACTTGAGAAATAAAGACCCACGCAGTGGATCGCATACCTCCCTGAATCAAATAATCTGACTTTGGTGGGGCACAATCTGCTCCCTTCAACTTCCGACGCCCATTCCTTCGCAGAAAAAATATCGGATACAATCTCACCCACCCCAGCTCAGATAATCGTCTTGTGAAACAAGGAAGGGCTCTTTTCGCTCAAGGAATGAGGGAGGCAGGATCTTCAGTCACAAGCCGATCTGCCCCAATCTTTCTAGCCGGAATGGTCTCACCTCCCCAACCGATTTTTCTGGCTCATCACCACCGGGAAACCCGTTTACCACATATTGCCCTATGGGGAAATAAATGAACCCAGCCGTGTTTTTTCAGGAATAATCCCTCAGAAGTTCCCAAAAGCATCCATTTCCTAAAAGAAAAAAACACAATAGAGAGAAAGTTGCGAATTTCAGCAAAATTTTCTTTCGGCAAGTTTTAAAAAATTCAGTCGATAGGCTTTTATCGAAGAACCGCTGTTAGAGAGGTTGGAAATTGATTGCCACTTGGTGATGAAGTTTTTGATCCTTTTATCCGGGGAGACACGGAACATGGGACGCTATTTAATGAAGAATCCGTTGCGCAACCAACATGGCGCGTACATTATGATCACGGCCATTGCAATCGTAGCCCTGTTTGGGTTTGCAGCCCTGGGCATTGAAGTTGGACGGTGGTATGCCATCCAGGGAGAGATGAGCAAGGCCATCGATGGGGCCGCCTTTGCAGGAGCCAAAAACGTCAACAATCCGAACATTGCCGATCTTCACGGGTTTGTCCAGGAAGTGGCTCAGGCTAACTTTCCTCCCGGCCTGCTAGGGACCGATGCCCCGACTTTTACGGTCAGCGATGACGGAAACGGGAAAATTACCGTTCAAGGCTCAACAAATTCCATCAATACCTTGGCAAAAGTGCTTGATGGAAGTCAGAGCACAACCAATATCGGTGCTGATGGATCAGCCAAACTCCGAAACGCTGAAATTGCCTTAGTTCTGGATGTTTCGGGGTCAATGGGGGGCAGCCCAATAAGTGACCTGAAAGATGGGGCCAAACAATTCGTAGAAAACTTTGAAGATCAGGAAAACGATAATAGATTTGCCTTGTTGACCTTTGCCTCAGGGGTCCAAACATTATTTGCCATGGATCATGGGTACGTTTCCCCCATCACGTCGGCAATTAATGGACTCAATGCTTCTGGGGGGACTAATGCCGAAGACGCCTTAGCCCAGGCTCTGGTCCTCCCCTGGACCGACCAATCCGGTGTCCCTGCGAATGAACGAAGCAAGCAAGTCATGGTCTTTTTCTCGGATGGAAATCCCACTGCTTTTCGGGGCCAGTTTAAATATAACGGCACCGATTATGACGGGGTAGCCGCACTTGGAGGTTCCTTAGTGTATCTATCCCTACAAAAACCAGACCAACAATACTCTTTGTTTAGTGTGAACAAGGTTCATATTACCGGCGACGGAAAATCTTCCGGAAGTACAGCTTGTCCCAATACCACTTCTCAAGGCGTCACCAACAAATTAAACACACGATGGTACGTCTTCACCGATTCCACCTATGGGTTAGATAGCTTTGGACAGACGTCAGGGTACGATTCCCAGCAATGTAATATCCCCCAGACGCCACTCGCCAATTATCTAACCTATCTTGCGACCCAGATGGCTATTGACAATGCCGCGGCAATCAAAGCGCAAGGCATTGAAATCTATACCATTGGATTGGGGGCCGTAGATCCGGTATTTCTCGGGAATCTCTCCAGCGGACCTGATTTTGCTTACTATACCCCCGATTCATCGGAACTGGCGGGAATCTTCCAACAAATCGCGAATATTCTCAAACTCGTGCTGACCAGCTAGGCAAATCACCATGACAGACACGGAACGCATGATTGGGTTGATGGGTACAACATGCAGGAGGATGCCCCGATGAACCGCTTGATCAAGTCTTTGGGCAAGGTAATAGCCCCATGCAAAACGGAGGCGGGAGTTTCGGCCGTTGAAGTTGGGGCGACCATGCTCGTGTTTCTCATCGCGCTCTTTTCCGTAGCGGAATTTGGTTGGTTTTTTGTGCACCAGAACACACTCACCTCGGCCACAAGAGAGGGAATTCGCATTGGAACCGTTGGCGCGACTTTAACCGATGGCAACGGGAATTCCTTATCCCGTGAAGACTCTATCAAAAAAGCGATTCAAGACAGTGCTAAAAATGTTATGGACATTGACCCGTCACAAATATTTATTTTCCCCGTCGATGCCGATTTTACCGACCCTGATGATCCTGCAGTTGTGGCGACGGCGAGTGCGGGTGGTGCCGGAGCGTTTATGCGTGTGAGAGTGCAATTCACTCATCAATTTTTTACACAATTGATTGGCGGATTCTTTGGAGGGGGAAGTTCTATATTGATGTCTTCCGAGGGAACATACCGCAATGAAAATTTCATCTTAGGAGGGGGCTCATGATTGCACGAATTTTACAGGCTGGACGGAATGATCGGGGAGCCGCTTCCGTCGAACTGGCCTTTTCCTTTATGATTTTTCTCTTTATGGCATTTGGCATTGTCGAATACGGGTCAATCATCAACGAACGCAATGCCCTCACGCAGTTAGCCAGAGAAGGCGCGAGTCTAGCCTCACGAAACTTGACGACATCGGCGAACATGATGGATCTGCTTGAATCCACCAACAATGCCCTGGATTTTAAAAACCAGCCATCCAAATTTCATATTTACCTAGCCCAGGTCACGGCCGGAAACAATGTGAACCCAAACCCCACCTGTGCAGTCGTTGACCGTGGAGGCTTAAGCAACGGGGTACAACCTCCAACTCAACCGAACTGTGATTTACCGGCAAACCTTTATGATTATCTTAAATGGGCTCCCGGTACCGGCGCGACGGTAGAACAATTCACCGTGGTGAAAGTCTTTTATGAACATGATCCGATTACCCCTGTGGGAGCTCTGAGTGCTCAATTGGGATGGGGGGGGCTATCCACTGCCAATAGCATCACCATGTCAAGCACAGCGATTTTTTAAGGTCTGGGCCAAGAGTTCGCTTACGAAGATTTCCTAAAACCGCCACCCTTTGCATGTGTTGAGTGAGAATCGACCGCTTTAGCTCGTTTGAGAAGGAGTTGGGAAGAACAACAACACTCTCAATTTCTCCAAAACTGCATAAAATAATGGCCCACTAATATTCCTGCCTTCCTCTTTGTTCAATTAAATCCCTCATCGTGGATTGGACAGACTTCGAATCGGTCGAATCCATGCGGATGGCATGCGGCCGTTCGGCCTCCGTCAAGGGCTCCTCTATCGCCTTTTGCCCTTCCATGACTTCAATCGTCGCATCAGAGGCATCTGTGCGTTGCTTGGCACGCCATGCTATTCGCTCGGCCAACACGTTGTCTGGCGCCCAAACATCCAATATGACAAACGGGCATTCCCGTTTATAAGCTAGCCGGATGAATGGCTGTCTTTGCGCGACACGAAGAAATGTGGCATCCACTACAACAGGATATCCGGATTTCAGCATCTCGCCTGCAAGATCCAATAACCGGTCATAGGTCGCTTGAGTCATGGATGGGGCATATAAGTTCTCTGTGGTCTCCTGGCGCACCCCTCTGTCACTTTGTTCAGTATGTATCCGTTTACGTTCCACATCGGATCGCACCCGAATTGCCCCCATGGCCTTCACCACTTCGGTGGAGACCGTCGTCTTTCCGGTCCCGGAGACGCCATGCATAAGAACCAAAACCGGGGGAGAAGGCTGGGTCAACTGGTGGGCTAACTTCACATACTTGATCATGTCTGCACGGATATTCTCCCACTCCAGAGTGCCTTTGACCAGCTGTGCCAAGCGTAAGCCTGCCACTTTTGCTCGAACAAGTGCTCGATAGACCTCATACAGCCGGAAGACCGTCATTCCGGCATAGTCCCCGGTCACTTCCAGATACCGGTTTAAAAACCAATAGGCCAGATCCACCCGGCCCTTGCTCTCCAGGTCCATGACCAAAAAGGCTACCTCACTGATGACATCAATCCAACGCAACCGGGGTTCAAATTCCAAGGCATCAAACACACAGATCCGGCCTTCGAATAACGCGATATTTCCCAAATGGAGATCACCATGACATTCCCGGATACGCCCCGAAGATTTCCGTTGGATAAACTCCGGCCCCAATCTTCCCCATTCCTGTTTTGCCCATTCCTTGATGTCCTGCAAACATGTCTGAATCGGTACCGGAAGAGCATCGAGTGGAATTTCTTCGAAACACTCTCCCACGGGTCGCCAAACCATATCGAGCTCTCCATAGGGAGAGGTCTCTTTAGCCGGCTCAAGTCGATTATGGAATTCTCCAATATCTTTGGCTAGTTGGCTGATAACAAGTTCATCAATTTCGCCTGTCGCGAGGAGTTTGTGAAACTCATGATCGGGAAGAAACTGTTTCATTTTGACGGCAAATTCAATTGGAGTTCCTTCGCCATCCATGCGAGGGTCTGACGGGGAACCGGTGATAGGAACCACGGCCAGATAGAGCTGTGGGGCCAACCGCTTGTTGAGCCGAATCTCCTCTTCACAAAACCAACGCCGTTTCTGTAGCGTAGAAAAGTCGACAAAGGAGAACAGCACAGGCTTTTTGATTTTGTAGACATACTGACCCGTTAACAGCACCCACGAAATATGCGTTTCCACCACTGTCACCCGGCTCACGGGATGGGGATAACTTTTCTGGTTCTGCAACGCTTCGACCAACCGAGGAGAAGCCACATCCATCATGAACACCGTTGCCCCTTTGAGAAATGAAGATCCTTTACGTCTCCGGAACACATGCCCTCAACGCTCTGGCAACATCCTACCCAATTTTGCGCTTTTCACCAACCAGGAGAGGAGCACACCTAAAACGATACGTACAATCGACTTGTGAAGAAAATCCCTGAACAGGTACACTGAATTATCCTGACTCCTTATGTTCAGACGAATCAAAATCCTCTTTATCCTGCTTCTTCTCCTCCTGATCGGTGCCATTCTGGCTGCCCTCTGGCTATTACCCGGCACCTTCTCCGCCAAAGCCACCCCGCCGGAGTGGGAAGTGAAAGCCGCCCGATTTATCCGCCATCTGGCAACTCCAAGCCACTTTCTCAAAATGTCGAATCCCGTCCGATTTTCCCCTGAGATTCTGGCGGAAGCTCGACATCATTTTGCCGACCATTGCGCCACATGCCATGCAAATGATGGAAGCGGAAAAACGCATATGGGGCCCAATTTCTATCCCCCGGTTCCCGACCTCCGCGATCCTGCGATTCAAACCATGGCTGATGGAGAATTATTTTATGTCATCCATTTCGGGATTCGATTTACGGGCATGCCCGCCTGGGGCAAAAGCCTGCCGGAAGAAGACCTCGAAAGCTGGAAATTGGTGCTCTTCATTCGACATCTCCCCAATATCACTCCCGAGGAAATCGCGGAGATGAAACAAAACAATCCTCTCACCCGTGAAGAACGGGACCAACAAGAAGCTCTTGATCGATTCTTATCCGGTGAAGATACCCCCCTACAAGAACATCATCATTAATTTTTTACGAAGGAGCCGCCCCCATGAAATATTCCAGCATGCTTGCTGTTCTGTTTTCAATCTTTCTCGCCAGCCCCGTCTGGGCACACGGCGACGCCTCTCATGTGATGGGAACCGTGACGGCTCTGGGAGATGACTATGTGGTGGTCACAACTCCTAAAGGAGAAAGCCTTTCTCTTGCCTTTCACCCTCAGATCACTTTTCAACACCTCCAACAAAGCGGCATTCAACTCGAACATGCCCGACCACAAATTGGTGACCGGCTCGTGGCCGAAGTGTCTAAAAAAGAAGTCCCTGCAAATCGGGACTGGGTTGCGACCGAGATTACGTTTTCCACACCCAAGAAAAAGCCTTGATTTCTGTGAGATGTTCACTCTCCAATGATGTGAGCAAGGTCAACCCGGACTCCGGTTACACCGAAACCTGATTCATAACCGGCAGCACCTTTCCCCAGCCGGGTATGACCTCCCTTTTCACAATACGCTGAAGAAACGTCAGCTTTCATGAACCCGCTGCCTACCCTTTTTCGCTTTCCCGTAAAAGCCGGTTAAAAAGCTTACCCAGGTCCGGATCGAAGGATCTCCCGGCCACACTCCCTGGCAACCCGGTCCAAGCATGCAGACAGGCCGCATTGCTGTGCGACCGCGCTTAACCATTCACTTGAAATGATGCCGTCTTGGAGAAATCTTCAAGGAGGGGAAGTCGTAGCGAAAAGAGCAGCCCTACATTCAATAGACAATAGACTACTCAGAAAATCCTTGTATATTTGCAACCCATCAGGCCGGAGGAATATCCTGGTCATAATACAGGAGGATGATTATGAGCACTTTGAAGACAGTTAGTCCCACTCTCTTTGATTTCTCAGAGAAACTGGTCTTACTATTTTGCCTGGCCACATTCTGTGCGGGATGCTCTACCTCTTATAAAGCCACGCTTTCTCCCGCCCTGTCCGAGCACATCGAACCCTCATTAACCTTCCCTCAAATTAAAGAGTCTCCTGATAGCTTTAAGGGGAAACTCGTCATACTCGGCGGACAAGTCCTCTCGGCTAAACGATTGAAAGAGACAACGCAACTCACCATCCTCCAATTGCCCCTCATCGATGACCGGGAACCCACCACCGAACTCACACAATCACAAGGACGGTTTATCGCGGAACAGCAGGAATTTTTAGACCCGGCAACCGTCCCTTCAGGAACCCGGATCACTCTGGTTGGAGAACTGTCCGGATCTGTCACACAAAGTCTTGACGAAACGGTGTACACCTATCCCACGCTCATCATGAAACACTTCAAAGTCTGGCCGGCTTATCATTCGGATTACGAAAGATATGGGCCCTACTACCCATATCCCTATGGATATCCCTATCCCTATGCTTACCCTTATTGGAGGCCATACGGGCGATTTTATCCCTACTCCCCCTATTGGTATTGGTAAGACACACCAGCCCAACGACATTTTCTCCCTACCGTCTGATTTCCCAAAGCCGAAGATTCTTTAACCACCCGATTGAATCCTGAGGAAAGGATAACTCAAAGACCAACGAGGATCGCTGGAGATTCGATTCAATCCACGTTACGTTGTGGATGCAAAAAAAATGGGAGGAGCAATAGCCCCTCCCACATAAGACTGGCAAGTCCGTCAGGCTGAAAGCCAGACGCCGAATTTATAACATCGGGCCCGGTTGAGGTTCCTGGTATCCGGGCTCCATTGGCGTTTCTCCCGCTGAAGGGGCTTCCATAGGAGTCTCGCTCATCGGATGCTCTTTAGTGACAGGAGCTTCTTCAATCGGCGTTTCTTCCGTAGTGGGAAATACCACCATGACGCTTGATTCGGTAGGAACGGGGGGCACAATCGCTACACTATCAAAGTCAGCCATAAGCCCTATCGTGTCGTCTCCACCGTCTAGCAAGAGGGTAATCTGCGTGGTATCGTTTCGCCATTCCGCCACCATCTTCAGATGACCCCGCATCACGGCCTGACCCCATAAACTCTGATCATATCGATAAAGGGGATCCAGCCAGATTTCCTGAACCGACGTCGGCGTTCCATAAGACTGGGTTATCCAATTTTTGACCGTATGGAAATCCTGAATAAATTCCACAACATCATCATGTTTCGGTTCAAATAAGTAATTGGCCTGAGCAAGCTTATCTTCGTAGAACGTGTAGGTGAGCGCAGTATCGATCCCTTCGATTTGGCTGCGATACGCTACCCTCTGCTCATAGTTTTCCAATATAGGGGACTGGAGCTCCCAAGACGGCTGGACGGGTTCATTCGTTTTGACTTCCAGGGCATTCATACCCCAATCCGTACTTCGCCGTTCCAATGTCTTAGGTTGGGCAGGAACGACCGTCTTTTGTATCACTGAAGGCTGCGCTTCTTGATGATGCGTAGGCCCCGCCAGCAAATGACCATTCGAATCCCGATGACGGGTCAAATGTAGATATTCGGAGACATCATGGGCAAAACTTGTGCTCAACAAGGAGGTTCCGAACACGACAACGGCGCCCGTCAAGAAAAAGTGTGTTTTCATAGCAATTCCCATAGTCCTCAGGGTTTTCAATCGCAACGAATGATCTGAAGATCCTCTTAGGGTTTAACCACAGGTGGATCTCAAGCTACGACCACTCGTCAGTCAATATAGAATAGTGTCGGTTATTGAGGAGAGAACTTGAGGGTGGGAAGAAGAAAACGCTGCCCGGACCATTGGCCACATACCCGACCAAAACCAATGGAGCGCAAGCAGAATTTTTAAGACCGTGAGCAACCAAGTGGCAGGAATCGGCTGTCACATGAAACAAGACAGCACTTAGAGGTATGGATTTTTTTGGTTGTCTTTCCTTTCAAGGTTTTTGAGGTAACGGGCCATACTATGGTCTTTAATGCCATCGGTTCCGGGTTTCCCCAAATCCTCAATTCGACCCCGCACACGATTGACAAACGTATTCCAAAAGTGCAAATCGGTCTGAAGATTTCCTGAAGCATCGAACACCAAGACCTGCCCCACATGCCGATACCCCATCGCACGTGTAGGCACGCGCGTCACCACATCATTATTATTCACAAACCGGAAAGTCCGGGATTGAAAATCCAGATCAAAATTCCTCGCAAAGGTTTTTCCGCCAACCCGGGGTTGTCCAAACGTGTATAACCCATGCACTGGTTTGGCCTCTTCTCCAAATGTGGCCACGGCCAATGTTGCCAACGCAGCCCCCAAGCTATGTCCCGTCACCCATAAGGATTGAGCCTGAGTCTGCCATTTGTTAATAATTTTCTGAATTTCAGGCCAGACGGCTTGAAGCGCTTGTAAAAATCCTCGATGAACTTTTCCGCAAGGCCCCGGTTTACGCTTGATTTGAGCGTCCGTCATCCAATCTTGCAAGGTTTGGGGCTCTGTGCCTCGAAAGGCCACAAGAATCATCTCCGAGTTACCAGCCAGAAAGACCTGTGTGTCTTTTCGATCGATAAATGCAAATTGGGCATATCCCCATTTCTCCACTTCGGGCTTGATAGATTCCGGAGATTGATAGGCCAGCAAGGCCGCTTTAGCCAGCATTAGAGCGTTCTGAGGACGATATTGGGTAGTCCGTGGATCAAAAATATCCTGTCCCATGACAAATCCTCCTTGATGAGTTTACGGATTCTTTGAATGCGTTTTAGCACGCATCTCAGGCAAACACCGCCTGACTATACTGGAGAAGTGGAAACAAATCTAGAACAGCGGAAACCGTCAAAGGGCAAGGAGAGGAGACGAAGAATCGGCAACGGGAAATTCGTGAGAAAGGGTCACAGAAAAAAAGGCGCTTTCACCTGACTTCTTAACACCAGGCAACATGACCGGACCAATCCCCACCGCTTCCGGATAAAGGCTGTTCAAGGATCTCCCGCCAGTTTTTCCTCAGATTGTCTAACATCTGGAGATACCCTTTATAGGAATTGGGCTTATGAATATATCCGTTCACCCCCAGACCGGCTGTTTGGCAGATGTCCTTCGGGGCTTTGGATGTGGTCAACACCACAACGGGAATACAGGCAAGGGATGGATCTTTCTTGATTTCAGTCAGGACTTCTCCTCCAGTCATGTGAGGCATATTCAAGTCCAAAAGAATCACGCTGGGGCGTGGGGAACAGGCTCGATCGGAAAATGGGCCTCGGCGGTACAAATAATCAAGGAGTTCGTGGCCGTCATGCACAAGTCGCAATTCCTGTCCCACCGGGACCTCACCCCATGCCTCTTTCACTATTTCACAGTCATCACAATTATCGTCAACCAACAAGACAGTGTGAATGGGCGGAGTCACCATAAAATCTCTGAATTCGACCTAATACGAATGGAGAAGGCGCGTTGTGCGACAATGATGGTTAACGACAAAGAACACAGACACTGTATCGGCCAAAATCTTCCAAAACTTGCCTGGGCCGAAAAGAAGGTTGCCCTATCACGCGGTTTGGTTTGTGCATCCCACCGGGACGCATGACGGAGAAGCGGAGGCTTTAGAGAAATACGAGGAAAAAAGCTGCTGCGGGGAAGGGTATTCCGGAATATGTTTCGGCCAATGACCGACGTGTCGGACGTGGAGCCACTGCAGGAGGGCATCCCATCCTTTGACCCGAATAACATCGGCATGCTCTATCTCACGATTCCAGGGTTGATCCATCACAAAGACTTGCATGCCGAGAGCACGATACCCCTGAATATGGTGAGGATGATCATCAATCGCAGCGGTCATAGATTCAGGAATTTCGGTTTTTTCTTCGGTATGATACAGAGCGTCAAAAGGAATACCATGGCTCACCAGCCACTGTAGAGTTTGAGGACGTGAATGAGGGCGCCGGGCCGTCACAATGACAATGCGATAGCGGCTATGAA
>JAOUGQ010000299.1 GCA_029865515.1 Nitrospirota bacterium | reverse complement strand
GCCTGGCCTATAATGAGTTCTGTGGACCGACACTCGCTGACGCCGTTGAGAACCTCATTCGTCAGGGAGCCCGGTCGATTACGGTGGTCTCGACGATGTTTACTCCAGGAGGATCACATTCCGAAACTGAGATCCCTGAAGAACTCGAAGAACTTCGCCGGAAACATCCTGGAGTCACCCTCACTTATGCCTGGCCATTTAACCTGGTGAAGGTCTCAAAAATGTTGGTGGAGCACATTGAACAATTTGCTTAAGGAATCTCGCTCTCCCTTCTCTCAGGTCTCTTATGAAAAAGCCAAATAAGGACAGCAACAAACGCATGTCAGCCCAAGAGCTCGATGCGTCCCGCAAAAAGGCCAAGCGCATGTCCAGGCCATCAAAACTGGATATGATCCATCATGTGGCGATTCCAGTCCCCAATGTGGCCCAGGCGGTCGAATGGTATACCTCCCGTTTTAACTGTTGCGTGGAGTATATCGACGACACCTGGGCTCTCCTGGCCTTTGCCAATACCAAGCTTGCCCTGGTCCTCCCTGAGGAACATCCCTCCCATTTTGCGTTGACTCGGCGGGATGCCAACAAATTTGGTGAACTCGTCACTCATCGGGATGGCCTCAATTCAGTCTATATTACCGATGCCTTCGGAAATTCGATTGAGGTGTTGGAAGAACCATAGATTATTCAGCGTTCCTCTCAACGGGTTCATCAATTTTTTTTCCTCCTTGGCAACCACACTATTTCTTGCATGAATACCGATGTGCTCATTATCGGTGGAGGTCTCGCCGGACTTTCCTGCGCAAAAACCTTACAAGACGCTGGAGTGGCTTATTTGCTCCTGGAAGCCTCAGAAGCATTAGGAGGCCGGATTCGCACAGATCACGTCGATGGCTTTTTTCTCGACCGGGGATTCCAGGTCTTTTCTACGGCGTACCCGGAAGCCAGGCGAATATTGGATTATGCTGCCCTCAAGCTGCATCCTTTTTTCCCTGGCGGGATGATTCGATTTCATGGAAAATGGCATCGCATGCCGGATCCTTTCCGACATCCCTTGACGGGGCTTCAGGCACTTTTCACTCCCATCGGAACTCTTTCAGACAAATTTCGAGTGGTGAAGCTCCGACACCGGGCACTTTCTGGAACGTTGAACGAGTTGTTTACCAGGCCCGAAAACTCAACACTCCAGTACCTCAAGAACTTCAGATTTTCCTCCTCCATGATCGAACGATTTTTTCGACCATTTCTGGGTGGCGTATTTTTGGATTCGGAATTAACCACTTCCAGTCGTATGGCGGAATTTGTGTTGCGGATGTTTGCATCTGGAGACATTGCACTCCCTGCCGGGGGGATGGAAGCGATTCCCAGACAACTGGCGTCATATCTTCCGTCAGGGCGAATTCGGACTCATACAAGAGTCACATCTGTTCAGAAAACATCGGTCACCCTGGAATCAGGAGAGTCCCTGGCCGCTCGCGCCATTGTCGTGGCCACCGAGGGACCAGCTGCGGCCGAGCTTCTTCCCCGTCTCAATCCAGCCCCCTATCGCCGCGTGACCTGTCTCTATTATGCGGCTTCCGAGCCTCCTTTTTCAGGACCTTATCTTCTATTGAATGGAGAAAGGGCCGGTCCGATCAATAATCTGTGCGTCCTCACCCAAATCGCCCCAACCTATACCACAACCAACAAACAGTTGATCTCCGTTTCAGTATTAAACTACGCTGATCTTTCCGAGGAAGACCTTGCCACTCAGGTACGCCAACAACTGCGGGAATGGTTTGGCTCTCAAACAACAGACTGGCAGTTTATTCGAGCCTATACGATCAATGCCGCCCAACCCGTCCAGGTTCCACCCTTTCCTAACCCGTACTCCGGTCAGACACAGGTACAAGATGGGGTCTTTGTTTGTGGGGATTTTTGCGCAACCGGGACTATCGACGGAGCCATTTTTTCCGGTCGTCGTGCGGCGGACGATCTTCGAAAATGGCTAGAGGCATGAGACAGGATATCCCCGCTCTTTTCTAGAATTTCCACACCCGCCAACATCCTGATCTTGCTTGTTGCCCTTGAGACGAGCCTCCCTTCAGGCATGCCCACGCACACTTTGAGCGACCCGGTCGTTGTCTAAGGTTTTTATTTGTCTTTGACCGCCCCCAGACCCCAGGGTGTACACTGAAATAGCAAGCAACAATTCGAAAACCACAAGAAAGGCATGTTATGGGAAAGAATACCCACACATTTTCAAATACCGAGATTCATATTCTTGAATCCGGCTTAGGATGGATCAAGGAATCAGAGGATGACTTTGCTGACAGGCTTTTTCATCGTTTGTTGCGAGATCATCCCGAGGTAACCACCTCTCTCCATTCAACAGGTCTCCAGCCATTCAGCAGACACACTGTCCAGGTCATCCAGACCATCATCGATGAACTCCGCTCATGCGGAACAATTCGATCCCCCATCAGGCCACTCTGGGCACATCTGTCTCCCACCACTGTGAGCCCCTTTGGATTTGAACAATTTGTCAAGATTGCAGAGACGTATTTAGACATTCTTTCTGAGTTGGCAGAAGATGCCTGGAGTCCGGCCATGGAATTGGCGTGGAGAAAAGCGATTGATGAGGTCAGCATCCAGTTATGGGGACAACATGATAAATCCTTGTCTCTTGCAAAAATATTATCACCCTTTCAATTCCTCAAAAGGAGGAAACATGATATGAGTTACCCATTGTTCTTTTTTATGGGAACCATCATATTTCTTGCCGGCGGTATCGCCTCTTTAGGCCTGTGGAGTCGCTGCCCTTTAGCGGAAGTGAAGCTCCAGAGAAAGCCATCGATTAAGAATGTATGGTGCAGTTGATGTTGCCCTGTTAATGAGGGGATTGGGGCTGGAGATTTCATGTCAGATCTCGGACTCCCAATCAGTTCGGTAGAAGATCTGAAAGCCAATGGCTTTAGCGTCCTCCTCACACCATCCTCACAAAACGTACTGGGAAATGGATTATGGGAACCCTGTGGTGCATTCAAAGGAGAATGCTGCAATGGAACGATATGGAGAATAATAATAAAAAGACCGCTGACGACGGAAGATTCCAACGAGATCCGGTTTAAACCCAGTTCGAGCTTTCGTGCGGCCTTTGCCGTATGGAATGGTTCAAAAGGAGAGCGTCATGGCATGAAAGGCATTTCGACCTGGTTTACCCCTTACATGCCGAATTAGCCAGATATTCCAAAACTCTTCACCAGCAAGTCTGCATGACGGGAGCCCCGAGCTGCAGAAACGTACGGTAAGGGATTCGAACGCGAAGACCGCCGCTATCGGAATTTATTTTTCCACGCCATTCTGAGCCTGTTGCTTCAAGCATTCAAAATACGCTTCTCGGTTGCCTATAAACGGAGGCACCCGACCTTACCTTCATTCCCGCCCTCACTGGAGGAGTATTCACCAACTTCAATAAAACTTATGGCGCGCTAAAGAAAAAGATTCCTTCAGTTTAGGCCAGGGGCTTTATTGATAACACATCATCCTGAAGCTATCCTATCCCTATCGTCCTTATGCATTCACCAACGGGGACAATCCATGAACAACAGCATATACTTTTTAGGTCACGCATAAGGGAGGATTCAACCAATGATCCAAATTTCATACATCAGTAAGGCAACGAAAGCGATGTCTCAAGATGATTTAGAGGAGATCTTGAGGACAAGCAGAGAAAACAATGCGCGATTGGGCATTACAGGCATGTTGCTTTACGGAAACAAAACCTTCGTCCAAATATTGGAGGGGGAAGAGAAAGCCGTAAATGAATTGGTCGAGAAAATAAAACAGGATTCCCGTCACGCCGACTTTCAAGTGCTAAAGAAAAAAACCATCGATCGTCGTGAGTATGCCGATTGGAGTATGGACTTTAAACGAGTCTCCGGTGAAGATTTTCAGTCGGTCAAAGGACTTGAAAACCTCGTTGAGATGGATTTCAATTCGACATTTTTGGCAAGCCACGCGAGT
>JAOUGQ010000046.1 GCA_029865515.1 Nitrospirota bacterium | reverse complement strand
TAATTCCCGAATATCTTCGTCGGTTATGGCCACCAGGGTAATCGGAGAAGTAGGTCCTGGTTTGACCGGACGAAGACGCAACGACCAGTCGTAGGCATCTAACTCTGCACTTTCCAGATATCCTTCCCACCGAAGCCCAAGAATACCGAGAAAGACGAGGAGCGTAATGACACCAATTTGAAAGGCGGGAGCACGATAAAGAGACTGATTCACAAGAATCCTTTTAACGGTTCGGATACTCCGGAGGGGAGGAGAAAACGGAAAGATCTTTTCTGGGGGTTTTTCCGATGACGCGCGAGATAATAGCTCTGTTGGGGGCAATGGACAGGGACCAACACGGTTCTCGCCTCGGGACCAAGTATGAGGAAGTCAGGGAACGAGGTTATCCGCAGGCAAGCCTGTCGATACTTCAATCGGTAGATGAATGTGAAAAATGGTTCCCACGTTCATTTCACTTTCTACCGCGATGACTCCCGAATGCGCGTCGATCACATCCTTGACAATTTTTGTTCCCAACCCCGTCCCCCCCTGTTTTCGGCTGATCACTCTTGGAGTGAATAAGGTGTCTCGAATTTCGGCCGGCATTCCTCTTCCGGTATCAATGACGGACACGTGAATCGTCTTTCCCTTTGGTTCGATTTGTCCCTTGATCGTAATTGACCCGCCTTTGGGAACTTCGGCGATGGCGTTGTTGACCAGGTTATAAAAGGCGTTGAACAACCGTGATTCATCGGCTTGCATCTCCGGCAAATCCGACATTCCCTCATGAAGCAGCGTAATCCCTTTGTCCTGAGCCATCAGTTTCAACGTGTCAAACACGGACGCGACAACGTGATGCAGCTTGCAGGGAGCAAACCGTGGCGGGCTCGTCAATCCTTTCACGCAATCGGCAATTTCTTTGACGCGCTCTTGAATCCGTTTGGCGTTATTCGCCAC
The DNA here is from genome assembly GCA_029865515.1 of Nitrospirota bacterium. Classification (GTDB taxonomy): domain Bacteria; phylum Nitrospirota; class Nitrospiria; order Nitrospirales; family UBA8639; genus Nitrospira_E. Next base: position 14,839 of record JAOUGQ010000046.1, on the reverse strand, counting down.
CATCTCAATCACTTCAAGGCATGTCTCATGGCTGACCCGGACTTTGTTCGGATCATACTCGGGGAGACTCGCAAAGACTTCGTTGATCTCATCTTTCAGGAGGGAGGCCCCGCACAATACGGGCATCAGCATATTTTTAACATCATGCCCGATGTTTCCCAGGATGCGAGCGACCTCCGCTAATTTGGCTTCTTGAAATAACCGGGCCTGTTCGATAGACAGTGCGGTAAAGGCTCCTATGATGGTTAGGATGGCCACGTCGTCCTGATTTAACCTGTCATCCCGCTTATTCATCACCTCCAGGACTCCAATGGGATCTCCTTCCCATCGTTTGAGAGGAATGGCAATCATATCCTGGGTGTGGAATCCGGTCATGTGATCGATTTCCTCAAGATGGCGGCGATCTTCCTTGGCATCTTTAATCACAATGGGCTCGCCTGTGGCGAAAACGGTTCCCGCAATCCCCTGCGTCCACGGAAATGCCGTTCCCGGTTTTGGAGGACGGTCACCAATCGCATGGTAAAACACCAATTCCTTTGTTTCCGGATTGGCCAATAGCACGCAACCGGCTTGGCAGTTCACCACCTCCAAGGCGATTTTTAGTCCTTGCTTCACCAGATCTTCCACGCTGAGATGCTGAAAAAGCGCTTCGCTAATTCGCCGGGCGGCTTCCAATTCACGCTCTTTGCGATCCTGTTGGTTCGATGGATTCATAACTGGCTCCCGAATGGGGTCAATGTGGAATCAAATTTTGGATCTTGCCAGAATCACATCAGGGGAGTTAATCGGGAAAGGTTAGCAAATTTACAAAAAAAAAGCTTGCAGGCCCCTGAAAGGACAACTCCAGGGGGAAAATCGGGATTTAAGACCCTCATCATATTTTTGGAGTCTTCGGGAAACCGGAAAAACTTTTGATGGGGAAGCCGGGGAGAAGGAAGGATGGCTGCTCTACAATTCTATTTCCTGCCCTTCTTCCAAAACTGTGACGTGTGCAATATCAAGTTGGGCAATTTCTTGAATGATGGCTTCACGCACAGTGGGCTTCATATGGTAGACATAGAGGGGCAGATCGGGTTTGCCGATTTTTCGAAATTCCTTGGCAAGCAGTGTCGGGGTGAGATGCTTACTTTGAATCGCGATGTCCATCATGGAGTCAGGAAAGGACACTTCAATAAAGATGCCCTTGAGATCGGGTGTCTTTGCGGCCACTCGCCAAATTTCCTCTGTGAGATGGGTATCCCCACTGTAGATCCATGCGGCACGGTCATCCCGAATGACAAAACCCGCCGTTTCCACCGTATGATTGACGAGCACAGGTGTCGCGCTGACCCCGCCGGAAAGGTTGACCGTCTTTTTGGCTTCGAGGCCTTGTGCACGGAGGACGGAATGACGCGGCCCTTGGATGTTGAAAAAATCCGGAAAAACCATATCGTTAAACACATGCTTCTGCAGACCTTCCATCACCGAGGAAAGTCCTGCCACCACGACTTGATGGTCGACCAGCCCGGAAAGATTGTCTACCAGTGGCGGAATACCTTTGATGTGGTCTAGATGCAAGTGGGAAAGTAGAATGTGTTTGACTTGTTTTTGTTCATCCAGGGTCAGACCGGAGGCCAACGTTCCGGCATCCACCATCAGGACCTTATTGACGAGAAATCCCACACTCCGGCAGATTTTTAGGCCAGCGGGTCCCTTGAGAAGCAGATCAGATCCGTGGGAACCCAGCACCCGTATGTTCACACTGATTCCTTTGGTGGGAGGAGAATTGCTTCCGTTTGCCTGCCAAGTTTTTTAGATTCACGGCCCATCATGCAAAAACTATTCAATAAAGACAACACCTTATTTCCGAATTCTCAATTTTCTCCGAGTAAGCCCTACACTCACAATTATTGATTGAACGCTCAGGGACTGAAGAAGACAACCTTTTTCGATGAAATGAAGGATTATCAATCTCCCTTTTCACTGGATCGCCCGTTCCCTGGCAACAGAAAAGCCCTTTGCAAGATTACTTGCAAAGGGCTTTGTTGAATTTGGCTCCTCGGGCAGGACTCGAACCTGCGACCATTCGGTTAACAGCCGAACGCTCTACCAACTGAGCTACCGAGGAACGAATATAGTAACGAACGTGTTTTTCTCTTTCAGATGATCATAGCCGGACTGCTTGTTTTCTTCAAGAACCGGGGAAATGTTTTGGGTCTTTTGACGGGTTAAAATTGAAAATCGTCTGAATCCTCTTCTCCTTCATCCGCCTCCGATGCGCCCCCATCCGATAAGTTCACGTAGTGGCGGGCCCAAGACAAATAGATATTGGCGCTGTCTTTCATGGCATCGGCACCCTTGATGAGTTTACCGACGATTTCCGGGTCTCCCCCACTGATTTCAATTTCACGGGCTTTGGTTTCTAACGCGTGATGAAAGTTCTCCATCTGTTCGGTCAAGGTCTGCACATGCTGTTTCAATTCACTAGTCATTTGATTGTATTCCTAAGTCCTGTTCTTCCATTGATGATGATGGGTTCCTGCCAGACAAATAAAAAAAGCCCTACGACCAATCACGAGACTGAAGATCGTAGGGCTTTTTGTCTTTGGGAGTTACCCTTGATAGGCTTGGCCCAAGGCCGCAGCTTCTCCCGCCTTTTCCATTAAGGTCCCATCTGAACTCACAGCGACCATTTCAATCGCCTGATGCTTGGCGGCGTCACACACCACTTTACACAACTCGCACCCTTTGCACCGTTCAATATGCACTTCCGCCACCATTTTGTCAGGATTGAGGTCCAAACAATTGGCTTCCGGACAATACATGATGCAGAGCCGACAGCCTTTTTTCGCCACACACTTTTCATCCGTCACTTGGGCAACATTATACATCTATCTCTTTCCTTCGCTGAGGTTCTCAGTATTAAGCGGCAGCCGCTTCTCCGACCATCAATTCGACGTGATTTTTTTCCGCCCATTCCGCGGCGATCTCATACGATCTGGCCACCGTATCGAGATTCTTTTTTAACAACATTTCTTTCTTAGCAAACTTTTTCTTAATGGCTTCGTCCAGGGTCGCCGTACCACCAGATGCGACGAATTTTTTCCCAAATCGTTCCTGCAAGGCCAAGTCCAAGGCATTCATGGATACACACTTGGTGATCCCGGCCACAGAACCAATCATGGTCATGTTCGTTGCCAACTCAGTTCCTGCTACCTCCATGGCAATATTGGTCCCTGGAATGTTAAAGACTGCCACATTCAAATCTTTGAGTCGCTTCACATCTTCATCGGATAAGAGGGGCATATCGGTATTAATGATCACCAGCCCACCCTCTTTAATCCCTGAGTAAAACGGCATCGTGTAACTCTTCCCCATCGTAATGACTTGAGGGTGAAACACTTGAATCACATCTGGAAACACGAGTTCGCCACGGTCGTAAATTTTTCTCAGTCCTATTCGGCAATAACTCTCGGCTGGTGCCATACGTTTTTCGGCGCCAAAGAACGGGTTCGAAATGGCGAACTTTCCATCTTTGGATGCCGCCATGGCCATGACATGGGCCGCAGTCACAGCGCCCTGTCCTCCCAGTCCTGACATTCGGATATTGATTCGACGTAAAATCATGGGATAGCTCCTCTCACATGTCCCGCCGCTTATGCCGTTTGGCCGGCGAGTTGCTTTTTAGCTTCGGCTTTTCTTTCCTTTTCCTTCGCTGCTAATTCAGCCAACAATTCCTTAGCCGGTTCGCTCACATATTCTTTATAGGCAAACCGTTCCGTCGGCTTTTCAGAATCCCGCATTTCCTGCAAGCCTTCCATACTGTTTTTCCCGATCTCCAGAATACATGGCGTGTAAAGCTGCAGATAGGTAGGTCCGATTTCTCGAGCAATATGAACCGCATTTTTAATCACTTTTTCAATGAGATTTGGTTTGCTGACCGTGCAATTCACCACATAATGGCAACCGGATTCTCTGGCAATTTCTGGAAGGCGGACTTTTTCAAATGTCTTTCCTACCGGTGCCATCTTGGCGACAAACCCTTTTTGCATAAGCCCGCTCTCTTGACCACCCGTATTGGCATACAGTTCGTTATCAAAACAGATGGTGGTAAATTTTTCCTGACGGAACCACGCCTGCAAGGTCATGTCTAATCCAATATCCACCGTCGCCCCGTCTCCGGCCAGCACCACCACGTCTTTTGGCCGGTCAGGGAACCGAACCGTCAACGCGCGCTTCAATCCAGACGCAATGGCATTTTGATTGCCAAACAATGAGTGGATATTGTGAACCGCTACGTGGGGGAAAACCAAACTGGTACATCCCGTGGACCCGACCATGACCGTATCCTCAGGATTAGGTAACGACGCGAGGATATAGCGAAAGGCCATGGACTCCGGGCATCCGGCGCACAGAGAATGTTCTTCAATCAGTTCCTTGGCATTACCGATATCTTTCCATCCTCGTTGTTCATTCCCATACGTCGCCCGCTTGACCAAATCCTGATACTCAGCAGGCATGATGTCAAATAACTCTTCCGCGATCTTTATTCGTTCTTTACTCATGAGCTTCTCCTTATATACGTTATCTGTTCGAGAGCCATACCCTCACAGAATTCCTTACCCGGCATCAACCTCCACGTCCAGCCAACGAAGGTGCCTTGATCCCCAGGACGGTTTTGATCTCCGCAACAATAATTTCTGGAGGCATCGTCATCCCACCGCACACATGAGGACCCGCATGAATCCGTTCGTTATTCTGAACCGTCGCGCTGACTTCACGGGCCAACCATCCAATGACATTAAATTCAGGAACAATAATATGCTTCGCGTGTTTTGTGGCCTCCCTGATCTCCTCTCCAGGCCACGGGCGCAAGGTTTTCACCTTCACCAAGCCAACACGAATACCCTCCTCTTCCAACATCGCCACGGCTTCTCGGCTTTGAGAAACCGCCGTTCCCGAAGCCACCACAATCACATCGGCATCCGTATTTTCAGTCTCAATCAATCCATCCATCCAGCGGATGGTGTGCTTCCGCGACCGCTCAACAGCTGCCCACACCTCTTGCTGCCAGCTCGCATGGGTGGCATAGCTAATATAGTTGCTTTTCATCACGAAAGGATCCCTCATCATGCGAACCGGAGGACATTCCATATCCATACAGGGAACCGGTGACCGATAAGGATCATACGGTGGCAAACACATATCAACAGGAGTCAAATCAACCATATCTTTGGTATGGGTCACAAAAAATCCATCGCAGCATAAGGCCAGTGGCAAATGGACATCAGGTTCTTCCGATACCATGTACCCCTTGAGGATCCAGTCATAAAAATCCTGGGCAGTTTCTGCATGCCACACCAGCATACCCGTTTGCATTAAATAAGATATTTCCAGAGTATCCGGTTGAATGGAGAGCGGAGAGTTGATGCCCCGGCAGGTCACAATCATCTGAATGGGCAACCGGGCTCCAGCCCACATCGGAAAATTTTCCATGGCCCGCATCGTCCCGGGTCCCGCCGTGGTGGTAAATACCCGGGCGCCACCAAAAGCCGCTCCCGCACATTGAGACATGACGGCAAATTCACTCTCACCCCGGAAGTAATCGCCAATGTAGCCTTCGGCAAAAAGCTCTCCGCACAAGGCAGCCGCTTCACTTTGAGGGGTAATGGGATACGCAACCATCATGTCACAGGAGGCTCGACGTACAGCTTCCTTAATGACCTCGCTTCCTGTAAAGAACGAAGGCGTTCTTGGCGCCTCATTCATCATATGCCAGGGGTCGGAATAGACCTGCCCTTTTTTGTTTTTTTGTCCTATGAAAGAAGCTTGAGCGGCCATGATTTGACCTCCTTTGTGTGCTTCAGGGTGAGATACGTCTGATTTCTTGATATATGCCTTGCAAAATTATGATTGATGATGAGGGTTTATTAAATCTTTAAATTTACCACCAACCCCTAATGGGGGAGTTTCATTATATATTATATAGGAACCAGGAACCATTACGCCGGAGGGGCAACCGACCCCTTCAACTTCTTCACCCAATCTGCCAATCTGAGTATTTTTTCGGCTGTCGCATCACGAAAAGAGAGCATGGCATCTTCATGGCCGGCTTGAGCACACATGGCAATCGTGTAACAATTGGTTCCACCACGTATGATTTTGAGAGAGAGATTAGCCTGATGACAATGCACACCCACAAACATGCAGGCATCAATTTTATTATGCCAAATCGTCAAATTTGGATGGTTCGGGTTGATTTCAATTTCAGGATTAATCTTGGGATACTTCGGTCGATAGTCCGGCATGGGAATAAGCATGGCATGCTGGGATGAATCCACGGATTCTTTAATTGTTTCATACAAGTAGCGGATTGCTTTGGCTTTCTTGGCAGCTTTGTCATTCCAAGCCCACAGCACCAATGGTCCCGGAAAGATCGTAGGTACTTTGGCCGAAAGAAACTGCCTGGCTGCCTGCTCCATCGCTTCTTCTTCAGAAACAATGGTACCGTGAATGTGTGCTTGCCCAGGATCTGGAAGTCGAATCCCCATCGAGGCTGCCGACGGTGGCAAAAAATGTTCGGGGCCTGGCATTACCTTATAAGAAGTTGTCATCGTACCTTATGTCTCCATTTAAAAAATTGCACAATACCCCCCTCCATCTATCTACTGTAAGAAGACAGCAAGCAATTCTCAAGATCGAAAAAGACCCAGCTGTCCAAAATCTTGGACTTTTCGAGAAAAGATCTATGAGTCTTTGGGCCTATAAAAATAATATTCTTTATAAGACCGTCAGTATAAGAAGGCCCCGTAAATATTGTCAATTTGATAATTCATAGTGGCGGGAAAATGGATTTCTCACAAAACATCCCTCAAAAAACTCAATCGGCATTTTTAGAGGAAAAAAATCTGACGTCAGGACAAGGAATTGGCAGTTCAAAAGGATTCGCCCACAGCATGCAATTCAAGATCAATTAGCGGGCTCTTACTCTCAAAATTTCATATTGCCAAGTAGGCTCTCCAATAATTTTCGGCATCGTGGGAAAGGGGATGGTCATGGAAAAATCTCTCGCTTGGTTAGGAGGAATTTCTAACGAAAGTTCAACTTTCTCCTGTCCGACAATTTCACATTCTGTAGCATGACAATCCTCAAGCGTCGCCTGGAGGGTGACAGAATGCATGATAAAAGTCTGATTAGCATTCTGAAGACGGCCAGTGACCACAAACGACCGGGAGTTCAGCCCAGGTCGAACCTGCATGTGGGAAAGTTGAGCCTGGCTAATAGGAATCCGCTGGAATGCCATCTCCCGTTCTCTGGTATCCTCCCAAATGATGACCCCGATGGCTCCCAACAGGACCATCAGCGTCATTCCCAGGGCACGACGAAATTTCGGCAAATACGCCGCCACCAAAATCATGATTAATAACAACAGGAAAATGGCAATCCGCAGCATGGGTCTTACACCTGGGATGTTAGAAAAAACTTCTTTTTACCCTCTCATCCCCTATCGGTCCAGGGGATCACATTCTTTCGCTGGAGGGCATAATGACAGATTTGTCTCATGAAATCGAAATTGCCTCTACCCTGGCCCGGAGGGCGGGAGAGGTCATGATGAAAATTTATCAAGAAGATTTTGCGGTCGCGTACAAAGACATCAACGATCCCGTTACACAGGCCGATCAACAGGCCAACGCCATCATCGTGGATGGATTACACACTCATTTCACACAGGATACCATCGTAGCGGAGGAAAGCCCCCTCCCTGCCGGCTCCCTGACAAAGGGCCGGGTCTGGTACGTAGACCCTCTGGATGGGACAAAGGAATTTATTTCGCGCAACGGTGAGTTTTCGATCATGATCGGGCTCACCATCGATGCACGCTCCAAGCTTGGTGTCGTCTATTGGCCTACCCGCGACTGCCTCTATGTCGGACTGACAGATGAGGCGGCCTGGGTAGAACACAATGGCATCCGCCAGAGCCTCAAAGCTCTCCAATCCCAACATCCCCCCAATATTTCACTCGTGGCTTCTCGTTCCCATCGATCCCCGGTCCTTTCTACTATTCAAGAATTATTGCCCATCCACGATGAGCAACGCATGGGGAGTGTGGGGCTGAAAATTGCGCACATTGCCCAAGGGAGAGCCGACGTTTACATTGAGCCCAGTCCCTATACCAAGGCATGGGATGCCTGTGCGCCTGAAGCCATCTTGCGAGGAGCGGGAGGATGCTTTACCGATATCCATGGAAATCCCATTCAATATGGACTCAACAATTTTCGCAATCTTCACGGATTGGTTGGGAGCACTCAAGACTGTCATCAACGCGTGATTCAAGCCTTGACGGGCCTATGTTCCTCATGTGAAGGTTGACACCTTTTTTCGGCGATTCTTAGAATCCGTTACTGAATACCTTTTCAACAACCTTTTCATTCTTACCCTCACCCCATTATGAGAACAGATCTCGTCGTTATCGGTGGCGGTTTGGCCGGATCGGAGGCTGCTTGGCAGGCAGCAAACTCTGGCGCCAAGGTGACGATGTATGAAATGCGGCCCAAGGAAGAAACGGCCGCTCATAAAACCGATCACTTGGCTGAGATTGTATGCTCAAACTCGCTGGGATCGAATGATCCGCTCAGCGCACCTGGAATGTTGAAAGAGGAAATGCGGCAATTGCACTCCTTGATCATCCGGATTGCCGATGAGGTGCGCATCCCGGCAGGCACCGCATTGGCCGTTGATCGGGACCAATTTGCCCGCAAGGTCACCCAGGCGTTATCGGAACATCCCAATGTCAAAATTCAGCGAGAAGAGATTCAGGAAATCCCCGAGGATGCCCTATGCCTCATCGCCACCGGTCCATTAACGTCACTCAAATTGTCTGAAGCCATCATTCAGTTAACCCAATCCAAAAATCTGTTTTTCTTCGATGCCATTTCCCCCATTGTGGATGCCGATTCACTCAACACAGACCGGACCTTTCTGGCCTCCCGCTATGAAAAAGGCACCGCCGATTACGTGAATTGTCCCATGGACGAAGAAACCTATAACGCCTTTTATGACGCCCTGATCCAAGCGGACCGCGTCCAGCCAAAATCATTTGAGAACGTGCCCTATTTTGAAGGGTGTCTCCCCATTGAGGTCATGGCCGAACGCGGCCGCCAAACCTTATTATTTGGCCCGCTCAAACCGGTTGGATTAATTGATCCAAAAACGGGGAAACGGCCGTATGCTGTGCTACAATTACGCCCGGAAAATCTTCACGGCTCCTGTTATAACCTGGTAGGATTCCAGACCAAACTCACCTACCCGGAACAACGTCGGATTTTCAGAATGATTCCCGGTTTGGAACATGCGGAATTTCTGCGATGTGGAAGCATCCATCGGAATACCTTTATCAATGCCCCTATCCTCTTACACAACACCTTGCAACTAAAAAAACACCCGCGCATCTTTTTTGCGGGACAATTGGTTGGAGTAGAAGGATATGTGGAGGCGGCAGCCAGTGGCGGATTAGCCGGAATAAATGCGGCCCGCATCTTATCAGGCCTTCATCCGGTTACACCTCCGCCGTCTACCGCCCACGGGGCGCTTCTCCATTACATCACCACTTGCGAGCCCAAATACTTTCAACCGATTAATTCCAATTTCGGACTGTACCCGCCACTCGACATGCCGGTGCGAGACAAACAGAAAAAACGACAACTCATCCAAGAACGGGCCACCACCCATTTCAAAGCATGGATGACGCAATCCGGGCTTTCCTAATGTACCTTCAATTGGAACGGGGAGTTTCACCTGAAACAAGCCGAAGCTATCAGTCCGACCTCCAGCAATTCGTGGCGCATATTCGACACATCTCTGACACGAAGGAAGTTCCGCCACCCGATGGGATTGACTCACTCCATATTCGATCCTATCTCAAAAGTCTAAGTGATCAAGGTTTAAAAAAACCCTCTCTTGCCCGGAAATTAGCATGCCTCAAAAGTTTTTTTCGATTTCTCGTTGAAGATGGCCGACTGACACGCAATCCAGCTTCCACCGTTCGTTCGCCACGACAGGGGACACGACTTCCCACGGTCCTGACCAAAGACGAAGCCAATACCCTTTTAGACGCACCGGCACCCCGGGAATGGCTTGACCTGAGAAATCACGCCATGCTGGAAACCCTGTATGCAAGCGGAGCGCGGGTCTCAGAACTAGTCGGGCTGAATTGGGAAGATGTTGATCTGGAAGCTAGATCGATTCGACTGCGCGGTAAAGGGAAAAAGGAACGGATGGTCCCGATTGGGACAGTGGCCGCCGATGCTATACTGGAATTTCAGCGTCATCTGCCTCACAAAACCAAGATTCCAAAGAGCGGGATGCCGAAGCAACTCGTGCCCCGTTCAGGCTCACACCCCCTATTCGTGAATGTTCGAGGAGGGCGCTTGACCACCCGAAGCGTGGAACGCATGATGAAGCAACAAACGGAGCAGCGATTCAACAAGACCGTCACACCACACACTCTGCGTCATTCTTTTGCCACACACCTCCTCGATGAAGGAGCTGACCTGCGGGCCATCCAGGAATTATTGGGACATGCCTCACTCGCCACAACCCAAAAATACACCCATGTGGCGACCGATCAACTCATGGCCGTCTATGATCGAGCGCATCCCCGATCCGGCTCTTCTCACTCCACGCCACCAGAAGGAGATCCTCGTAAACGATGAAGATTCGATCCACCACAATCCTGTGCGTCCGCAAAGGAGCCACAGTGGCTATGGGCTGTGATGGCCAGGTCACGGTCGGCACCACTATTATGAAAAGCAACGCCCGGAAACTCCGGAAAATGCATCAAGACCAGGTTCTAACCGGGTTTGCAGGGGCAACGGCGGATGCATTTACCCTGTTTGAAAAGTTCGACACGAAGTTAGAAGAATATCGGGGAAACCTGACCCGAGCCGCCGTTGAACTCGCGAAGGATTGGCGAACCGACCGGGTGCTGCGACGGCTGGAAGCGCTGTTAGCGGTAGCCGACCGGGAGCATTCCTTTATTATCACCGGCACCGGGGATGTGGTTGAACCGGAAGATGGGATTTTAGCCATTGGCTCAGGGGGACCCTACGCCTTATCCGCAGCGCGAGCTCTCCTGGCCCATACCGCGCTCCAACCCTCCCAGATTGTCGAACAAAGTATGCAAATTGCCGCCGGCATCGACATTTACACCAACCATCACATTGTTATCGAGGAGTTATCGTCGTAACGTATGGAACAACAGACCTCACCAACACCCAGAAATTTGGATTCACTCACTCCACGCCAAATTGTGGAAGAATTAGACCGCTATGTCATTGGACAACGGGACGCCAAACGAATGGTGGCCATCGCCCTGCGGAACCGCTGGCGACGCCAACAGCTCAGCCCGGAACTTCGGGATGAAATCGTCCCCAAAAATATCATCATGATCGGCCCCACGGGAGTCGGGAAAACGGAAATTTCCCGCCGGGTTTCCAAATTGGCGGATGCGCCGTTTATTAAAGTCGAAGCCTCTAAATTTACCGAGGTGGGATACGTCGGCCGGGACGTGGAATCCCTTATTCGGGACCTTACAGATTTATCCATCAATATGGTCAAGACGGCGTATCTGGAAAAGGTCCAAAAGAAGGCCGAGGACCTGGCGGAAGAGCGTGTCCTGGATATGCTGCTTCCCCCATCGCCGTCTAGTCCGTCGTTTGAGACTACTGAGATCGCTGAAGAAAACGCAGAGGCTACCGCACAGAAAAAACGTGATCAGCAGGAATCAACCCGCTCGAAACTGCGCCTCCAGTTGCGTGAGGGTAAACTGGATACCCGGATGGTGGAAATAGAAATCAAAGAACGGGGAGGACTCCCGGTCGGGATCATTTCCAATATTGGAGGGATGGAAGATCTCGAGCACAACCTTCGGGACATGCTCGGAGGGATGATGCCGGGCAAAAAGAAAAATCGCCGCATGAAAGTATCAGAAGCCCTGAAATTTATGGCTCAAGAAGAAGCACAAAAACTCATTGATATGGAAGAAGTGACGAAGGAGGCCATTACCCGCACGGAACAATCAGGCATCGTCTTCCTGGACGAGATTGACAAAATTGCCGGACGGGAGAAAAACACAGGGCCGGACATTTCACGGGAAGGGGTGCAACGCGACCTCCTCCCGATTGTGGAAGGTTCTACGGTCAATACCAAGCACGGCCCGGTCAAAACGGATCATATCCTGTTTATCGCGGCGGGAGCCTTTCATGTGGCCAAACCCTCGGACTTGATTCCGGAATTACAAGGCAGGTTCCCCATCCGGGTAGAATTGGAACCCCTTACGAAGGATGACCTCATCCGCATCTTAACCGAACCCAAGAACGCCCTGGTCAAACAATACCACGCCTTACTGAGCACGGAAGGCATCTCGTTAGAATTCACCCAGGACGGCATTGAAGAAATCGCGGCGACCGCCGTGCAGGTGAACGACCGAACTGAAAATATTGGAGCACGACGGCTGTTCACAATTGTGGAGCGGTTACTAGAAGATGTCTCGTTTGAAGCGCAGGATCTTCAGGAAAAAAAGGTGGTGATCAACGCCCAGTATGTTCGTGATCACCTTCAAACTATTGTGAAGGACGAAGACCTCAGCCGATTCATTCTCTAAGGTCATCGCTTCTGTTAAAATGATCATACGTTCCGCTTGCCCGTCCTCTTCCCTCTAAACGCTGGAGTCCATGAGTACGTTCCATGAACAAACTGATTAAAAAAGCTGACATTCTGATTGAAGCTCTTCCCTATATTCGCACCCTTGCGGGAAAAACCGTGGTCATCAAATATGGGGGAAAGGCCATGGTCCATGAGGAACTCAAGGAAGGGTTCGCGGAAGATGTCGTTTTATTGAAATATGTGGGGTTAAAACCCATTATCGTTCATGGAGGCGGTCCTCAAATCAATGAAATGCTGGACAAACTTGGCATTGAAGCGAAATTTCTCCATGGGGTTCGGGTGACAGATGCGCCTACTATGGAAGTGGTCGAGATGGTTCTTGGCGGGCAAATTAACAAGGAAATTGTGTCATTTCTGAACCAGCATGGCGCCAAGGCCGTCGGCCTCACCGGCAAGGATGGCCGACTCCTTACCACAAAACCTTTTAATCCCAAGAGTCTTGTCCATACCTACAGCGGGTCAACCGACGTGCTTCACCCTGAAGACTACGGGCTGGTTGGCGAAGTCAGCCATGTGGACACCAAATTGCTTCTTACTCTTCAAGAAGCGAATTTCATTCCGGTCATTGCTCCAATCGGAGTTGACGCCAAATGGCAAACACATAACATCAATGCCGATCTCGTGGCAGGCAGCGTGGCAGCGGCGGTTCATGCTGAAAAATTACTGGTCTTGAGTGATGTGAAGGGCATTCGCGATGCCAAGAGTCGCCATGTTTCCACTCTCTCCAGAAAAGACATGGAGCGAATGGTCAAAAAGCACGTCATCAGTGAGGGCATGCTCCCCAAAGTTCATGCCTGCTTAACCGCCCTTCAGGGGGGAGTCCGAAAGGCCCACATCATTGATGGGCGTGTGCCTCACGCGGTGCTACTCGAAATTTTCACGGATAAAGGCATCGGGACTGAAATTGTGGCGTAACAAGCATGAAACTCTCCAAGCAGGCTTCTTCATCAGATCCTCAAAACACCCAAACTTTGACCATCCCACAACCCGATGAACATTCAGCTCTACTCCTGGTCGATTTGCAAAATGATTTCTTCCCCGGCGGGGCACTAGCCGTCCCCGAAGCCGACGTCCTCATTCCTCTCATCAACACCTATATCAAGCACTTCAGCCGTCAGGGCTTTGCTATACTGGCCACCAGGGATTGGCACCCGGCTAATCATACTTCCTTTACCGAACAGCAGGGGCCTTGGCCAGTGCATTGCGTCCAAGGGTCACGCGGCGCTCAATTTCACTCTGACCTGGTCATGCCTCCCGGCATGATGGTCATTTCCAAGGGAACGGATCCCAGGAAAGATGCAAGATCCGGTTTTGATGGAACAAGCCTGGCCGATCGGCTGGAAGATCTCCATGTCCAAACATTGTTTGTTCTGGGGCTGGCTACTGAGGACTGCGTCAAACAGACAGTCCTCGATGGCTGTCAACGCGGCTTACGTGTCGTGTTGCTGACTGATGCCACCAAGTGGGCCAACCGCACACCGGATCATTCCTCAAAACCCCTCCAGGAACTGGCAGATGCCGGTGCTTTTCTCGCCAACATCAGCGATATCGGAATCATTGCCTCTACATTCTGATAGCTCTTCCCGCTCATTCTTTTTCCGACCCACCCCTTAGTCTGATTGTTCTCACGCTTCACTTACCCCTTCCTTACATCAGATCCTTTTCGCAAACTTATGGTCATTCCAATAAACTTCCGCCTTTGTTAGGCGCGAAAATCTACACGTGCTGGGGTTCGGCCCGGCCGCCGAGGTCCTTTTGTTGCGGCAAAAGGACCTAAAACCAGTGACGCCAAGCACAGGAGGGCGTGCCAACTCGCCAGGCTCAGACAAGGCCCGCCGATTAATGAGGACGTCCGACCAAGGGGACGGGCGGAAGGCGTCGGACAATGGGAATGATAGAGACTACAGGGAAATCCATATTACAGGGTACCCTCTACTGGCCTGACTCCAATACAGGAATGCTTGGGAAATTATTCGGAATCACTATACGCTATCACTGCTGTCCAAAATAGCCAAAACCCGGCTTATAGGCTGCTGCACTGATGCGGGTTTTGGACGAATTCTCTGTGAATTTCATCATCGTGCCCCCTTCTGCTGTCCAAGATTACCCGAGTGCCATGACCGTTTGAGTTGAGGCT
>JAOUGQ010000045.1 GCA_029865515.1 Nitrospirota bacterium | reverse complement strand
CGGTCGCCTTATACCTTATTAGTGGTGTGATGGCTCAAGGAAGCGAGAAGCTTTCATCTGAAGAAATTTGCAGCCGATTCGTCCAAATTCTAACGGCTCCCAGCCCACCCAATCTTAAAACGGCCGCTGAAACGAATCCGAAGCCGCATTGCCAAAATAGTCGGTTTTAAGAAATTGATAGGCTTCGATAATCCGTCGGAGTTCCGGCTCCGAACTGCGGTCGCCTTGTCGGATGTCCGGATGGATTTTCTTTGCCCGCTCCCGGAACGCTCTGGTCACAACTGGCAACGGACTTCCAAATTCAACACCTAGCACTTCGTAAGCTTGGACAGACGAACGGATTTCTCCACGAGCCGAGGTGGCCTGTCCTTCCCCTCCTCCGCCACCCGCGGCCTTAAAGAAATTGAAGAGATTGATCTTTTGCCGTCGACGACGAGGGCGCTGCCGGATTTCGCTTTCAAACTCTTCAAACCGATCCTCAATAAATTCCAACCGCGATTCTAGGCGCTGAGCGGCTGTCAGCTCGGTAATCTCCTCTAACTCCCCCTCAACCAGACCTAACATACGATCGACTTCTATCAGACCCTGTTCAACGTGCAAATAGGCATCAGTGCGCTCTTGAAACATGGTTTCGATGGCAAAGTCCAGACTTTGTTCAGATTGATCACGGAGTTTGGCAATCCTCCGACTCATCCCGGCCACAAACTTCCGTTTATTCTGTTCATTAAGGGCCATAATGCCAACGCTCAAGAAAATTTTGAGGCCAATTCTAACACAACAGCCCTCACCCCGAGGAGGTCCGTTGCGATACGATAGAGAGGTTCAGCATAAGGATGGTGCAGAGATTGCCCCCCACCGGCAGGATTGGTATCCTGCCTACCTTTACACCTAACCCTGAAAAATCTCCGGTCACGCAGGTCAGCCAACAACCTAATGAATATTTTTCTACTTAATCCCAAAATGCCTTGAAGGAGGATTCCATGAATCAACATCTGTCTATTCTAGGAAGCACCGTTCTCCTTTCGATTATCCTCGCAACACCAGCCTGGTCGGTCAACCCTGCGGGCTATGGTAGCGCAGGGGGTGAATTCAACATCAAAATCTCCCGGGTCCCCGCAAATGAGCTCGCTAAGGCCAAATCGACGAACCCTCCCTTTGAGCCCACTCCGGAAATCCTGGCCGAAGGGGAAAAAATTTTTCTGGGACGTGGAGGCTGCATCAGTTGTCACGGGGCGGAAGGGAAAGGGGATGGGGCAGCCGCGAAAAACCTTCCTATTCAACCCAGAAATTTCACCAACCCCAAATTTAATACTTATCGCACACCTGGTGAAATGATGTGGGTCCTCAAGAATGGCAGCATGGGACAGACCGGCCGGGTGCCAGGAACAGGGATGCTTCCCGTAGTCCAACCCAATGGATTTATTTCGGAAGAAGACGGATGGAAAGTATTGTTGTATGAACGGAGCCTCGGAGAGCAGACAAAATAATTAACACCTGTTTTAGGCTATAAATATTCGCACCGTACACCATGCCTATTTTGCATTAATTCTCACGCATGCACTAACCGCCACACTCTCTTATGTCTGAATCCACAACTATCCGCCACCCCAATCGGCTGAGCCACGAAACCAGTCCTTACCTTCTGCAACACGCCTACAATCCCGTGGATTGGTATCCATGGGGGAAAGAAGCACTCAGTCGGGCCAAACAAGAGAACAAACCCATTTTGCTCTCAATCGGATACTCAGCCTGCCATTGGTGCCACGTGATGGAGCGGGAATCGTTTGAAAATCAAGACATCGCGGGTCTTATGAACCGCTACTTCGTGAATATTAAAGTGGATAGGGAAGAACGGCCGGATTTGGATGAAATCTATATGCAAGCCACGACCGCGATGAACCAGGGGCACGGCGGTTGGCCCATGACAGTATTTCTCACTCCCGATCAGGAGCCAATTTTTGCAGGAACATATTTCCCGCCCACCGACCGCTATGGTCGTCCGGGATTCGGAACAATTTTGAAAAACATTGGCGAAGGGTGGCTTAAGGATCAAGCCAACATTGTGCAACAAGCCGGTCGATTCACCACTCGTCTACGGGCCGCACTACAACCGGCCTCCCCACTTGCCGTAGGTGCAGCCGAGATCGAGGATGCCGTCAAACAATTTGCCCGCGACTTCGATGCGCGGTACGGGGGATTTGGACAGGCCCCCAAGTTTCCCCCTGCCACCGGACTCTCGTTTCTCTTACGCCAATATCATTGGAGTCGAGAGGGAAAAATCCTCTCCATGGTCACTAAAACTCTCGATGGCATGGCCGCAGGTGGTCTGTACGATCACATCGGGGGAGGGTTTGCACGCTATTCCACCGATGACGAGTGGTTGGTCCCGCACTTTGAAAAAATGCTGTATGACAATGCCCTCCTAGCAAGAACCTACGTTGAGGCCTATCAAATCACTGGGGAGAATCGGTATCACCAGGTCGCGACCGAGACCTTGGATTACATTTTGCGTGAAATGACCGCACCGGAAGGCGGATTTTATTCGGCCACCGACGCAGACAGCGAAGGGGTGGAAGGCAAATTTTTCGTGTGGACCCCGGAACAAATTCGTGAAATCGTCACCAATGAACAGGACGCCGCTTACTTCTGTGCCTATTACGACATCACGGAGGGAGGCAATTGGGAACACACCAACATCCCACGCACACCCAAATCACTTGAAGTAGTGGCACAGGAATTAGGATGTTCCCCTGAAAGCTTACGTGACACAATCCTCCGGGTGAAACCAACCGTGTACCAGGCTCGACTGAAACGGGTGCCGCCGGGACTCGATGACAAAATCATCACCGCTTGGAATGGCATGATGATCGGGACGATGGCCGAGGCCGGTCGGGTATTCAACCACCAACCCTATCGGGATGGTGCCATTCGGGCCGCCGATTTCTTGCTGACCACGCTTTCGCGCCCCGAAAGCCGACTATGGCGCACCTATCGTGAGGGACACGCCCATCTCAATGCCTGCCTGGAAGATTATGCCTATGCGGCCGAAGCCATGATCGACGTCTATGAAGCCACAGGGCATGAACGGTATCTCCATGAGGCAGTCTCCTTGGCTGAGCGCATCCTGGACGATTTTGAAGATCAAGCGCATGGTGGATTCTTTACCACCGCCGCCGATCATGAAGCCTTAATTATCCGTGGACGGGAAGGCGCCGATGGAGCAACCCCTAGCGGGAATGCCGTGGCGGCATCGGCTTTAGCCCGCCTATCGTTTCATGGTGATCGTGAAAACTTTCGGACCGCCGCCACCAAGGCCATTAGGGCCTACGGACAACAAATTGGGCAGGTTCCCAGAGGGTTTCCGAAGAGTCTTATGGTCGTAGATTTTTTATTACGAGGCCCGGTGGAATTGGCTTTGGTGGGAACTCCCGACGACAAGGGCTATGACCAACTCCGACGCTCGGTCAATTCGTGTTTTGTGCCTTACCGCATTTTGGCCTATCGGCAAGACCTGGAGAGTGAATCCACTCATCCCCTGCTCGCCGGAAAAACTCTCATCAACGGAAAAGCCACTCTATACGTCTGTAAGAATTTTGCATGCCAAACCCCTATCACCGAATCTCAAGCCGTACCGTCCGCGCTGAGCAATCCTCAGGGAAGCACCGCCTCAGCAGCCGGAGAAAAATTACAGGCACTGACCAGCCAAGGTCTCTCTGGACACGCAACCCCTCAAGGAACAGGTCAGTACGTGGCCAGAATATTAGCCAGCCCGCGCGATTCGCGCCCTACCTCTCATGGATACACGTCTTTTGGTTCCACGGGATTGACAACTTCTCGCATTGGCTTTGGTGGCTACCGGATCGACGTTGGAGTGGAAGACCATCAAAGGGCACTTGAAAAAGCCTTACAAGACGGGTGCAACCTCATCGATACGTCTACTAATTATGCCGACGGTGGCAGCGAACGGCTGGTCGGTGTGGTGCTCAAGGATCTTATTACCAAGCAGGTTCTCTCGCGTAATGAAGTCATCGTGGTCTCCAAAATCGGTTACGTGCAGGGGAACAATCTCACGCGCGCCGAGGCCAGGGAACAAGCAGGCAAACCGTTTCCCGAGATGGTCAAATATGGCAAAGGCATCTGGCATTGCCTTCATCCGGTTTTTTTAGAAGAGCAGCTCATGCTCTCACTTGACCGCCTTGCCCTGGAAACCCTGGATGTCTGCCTCTTGCACAACCCAGAATATTTTCTGTCGGATGCCAAGAATCGGCAATTGTCGATCGACCCCATACGGCTGGAAGACCTCCGACAGGAATTTTATCGGCGTCTTCAACAGGCTTTTGTCTATCTGGAATCACAAATCGCGGCTGGTCGTTTGCAATACTATGGAGTCTCCTCAAATACCTGCACGGCCAAACCTGATAATCCCGAAGCCACGTCGCTGTCCCGAATGCTCAAGGCTGCTGAGGCTGCCGCAAAGCAGGCCGGGATTCCTCACCATCATTTTCGTGTTCTCCAACTCCCGATGAATTTATTTGAATCGGGAGCCCTACTCACCCAAAATACCGGCCCCGATGCCTCACAAACGGTGTTGGAAACAGCCCAAGAAGCCAACATCGCCGTATTGGTCAACCGGCCACTGAATGCCATCCCTGAGAAAGGCGGAGGCATGATCCGCCTCGCAGACCCCCAGGTGGAAATTTCCAATACGAACTTTGATGCCCAACAGCCAAAAGTGGCCGCGCTGGAACACGACTATAAGCAGGTGTTAGCACCCCAGATCCCAAAACCGGAAAAGGGAGCCGCTCCACTTGATTATTTCAACTGGGCTGAAGAACTGAAACGAATTCGATCGTCCATCCAAAATCTGGAGCACTGGGACCAGATCGAATCACAAACGATCGCCCCACATGCCAATCAGGTCTTCCAACTACTCACCCGGCATTTCGCCGGCAAAAAGGAAGAAGAACAAATTTGGGAATCATGGAGGGATCGGTATGTCCCGGAACTCGTCTCCCTCCTCAAGGTCATGCGCATGGAGGCCGCGCAAAAAAGTGCCAAAAAGCTGGCAGAAATTCGTCAGATCATCGACCCCTTGTTACCGGAAGCCAAACGGAATGAACCCTTTTCCCGTAAAGCCCTCTGGGCCCTTGCCAGCACCCCCGGTGTGACCTGCGTGCTCAATGGCATACGCCATCCAATATATGTGGACGACTCGCTGACCATCCTTCAATGGGAACCGCTCACTCAGCCTCGCACACTGCTTGAAGCCATCCATACAGCCAAGATTCCCTGATTTTTCAATAAATTTTAGATTATTTTTGAAATTGAAAGCAATTTTCAATATTGCTTGCAAGCTGGGATATTTGATAGATTTAATAAATATATGGAATCAATTGGACAATTAATCGGGTTGGGAGCAATTGCAGGAGTTTTCCCGGTTTATCTGGGCATCGGCTTTGCCTTAGTCATCGCAAAGGCCATAAGCCGATCATGGGAAGGCTATTTAACCGGAATCGCCACCGGTGTGCTTGTTTACCTCTTTTTTGACCTCATGCACGAAGCCGTAGAATTTACGGGGGCGACCGATCTGCTTTCGTGGGCCGCCTTTCTCGGCAGCTTGCTGATCGGGTTTGTGGGGCTGGTACTCATTGAGCAACGCCAGCAGGGTCGGAACCGGACAGAGTCCTCCAAACTGTTCCTACCTTACATGATTGCCCTAGGAATGGGCCTCCATAATATGGGGGAAGGCCTCGCGATCGGCGCCGCGTATATGCAGGGGGAATGGGTTTTAAGTGGCATCCTGATCATGGGTTTTGCTTTACACAACGGGACGGAAGGATTTGCCATCATCGGTTCGGCCGGAAAATCCAGACCGGGGCTCAAAGACATCATCATGATGGGGTTGCTGGCAGGTCTGCCAACCTGTTTAGGAACTCTAATCAGCGGATTCGCGGTGTCTCATTACTTCACCATCATGTTTTTTGCCATGGCCGCCGGCTCGCTGTTGTACGTCATCTTTTCCTTAACCACGATTTTTTATACTGCCACCCGCCGGGTCCAATCGGCTTATGGCGTCTTCACCGGCATTAGCCTCATGTTCGTCACAGCCATGATCCTACAGATGGTCAGCGGCATCCGCTCTTAATAGATTCCCAGGGACAGAGCCCATCGGAATCTACGGAATAACACCTTAGACACATGGCTACACTAAGTCTGGATTTAATGCAGAAGAATTTCCTGCGAAGTTTTGGCAGGACATCAAAAACCATTTTTTATAAACTTGAGGCCGTCTTTCTGCTGAAGTCTTCCAGCTCTAAAGCCTTCTTTCCATTTAGAGACATCCGGCATGTCCTAATGAAAAACTGGAGTTCATTCCCAAATTCACACTAGAGTGTTTTTCACTTAACCCTGCCCGAATAAATGGGGAAAATCTTTTGCAAGTTGTTTGTAGATTGGTGGATCGAGTCGAGCACGAAGCAAAGACCGGGATTTGGACAGTTGAAGGATCGTCATGTTTTGAAGAGTCTGAAGGTCAGCTTCCTCCAAGTCCGCATGAATCAGGGATGCCTTTTCAATATTCGCACCCCGGAGATTGGCTTGCCGGAGATTGGACTGCGCAAGGTCAGCACTGGCGAGATTCGCTCCACCGAGGTCAGCCTGGACCATATTCGCCTCTCGAAGTTTGCTCCCTTCCAGATTGGCCTCGACGAGCTTTGCACCCCGCAAATTGGCCAGGTGAAGATTGGCTTCGGTCAGATTCGCTTCCGTGACATCTGCCTCTGTCAAATCCGTTTTGCTTAAATGCGCCCGCTCAAGATTCGCTCGCACGAGGATGACCTTGAGAAGATCAGCGTCACTCACATTCGCATTTTTCAAATTCGCCCCGGACAGATTCGCTTCCATCAGACTGGACTCAGTCAGGTTCGCTCCGGACAACATGGCTCCTGAAAGATTCGCTTTATTGAAATTGACATCCTGAAGGTTCGCACCATCCAAATCGACTCCTGGCAAATGCATGCCTGAGAAATTCCCGCCCCTCAAATCCACGCGAATCGAAGGGTTGGTCATTCTCCATGCATTCCAGGTTTCAACGCCCTCTTTGATGAGTTTCAGTTGCTCTTGATTGGCCATCAGACTTTTTTTCAACCACTCTTTCTTAACAGAAAATAGATACCCGTGCCTCAAGGGTTTTTTCTAGTAAGATCTGAGGCGTTGATTTCTCATTGGCCCCAGACTCTTGTCAGGTAATGTTTCAACTGTGTCAGTACCGATGGGGTAGACGAAGAAGCTGAATTTCTGCCGACCGCACTCAGAAATCCCCAAATTCATCGATTCCATATCCGGGCCCAATTGGCCCATTCCTCTATCCACATATGAGGACCAGCTTGGACAGGGAGAAGGCTTTCCTGCCTGGTTGTGGCAATGATCATGTCGGACGAGCCGAGAGTCGCGGTAAACCAGACCGCCCCATCACGATCAGTCCGGTACAGGGGAAGACCTCGCTGTTGATAGGCATCAAGCACTTCAGGAGCCGGGTGCCCATACCGATTGTGGACACCGACCGAAGCGACCATCGCTTCAGCTTGAAGCCGCTTCACCCACTCGCGATGCAGGGAACTTCTGGCTCCATGATGCGGCACTTTCACCACGCGAGCCAAAAGACCATTCGGAATGTGCAGCAATCCATCCAGGGCTTCTTGTTCCGCATCGGCGGTCAACAAAAACGAATGCCCCCCGCACTCGAGCCTGGTGACGAGCGATCGATTATTGAGTTCCGTTCCACTGGACCCGGTGGTTGAGACGTACGGCCCTGTTCCTTGGCTGCGAGATGGACTCAGCACGGTCAGAGAGCAGGGTCCTGCACTGACAATTTCGGTTCCTGCTGTGGGTATCTGTTCCTGAAGTCCGGCAGATTTCACCGCGGATTGGAGTTGATGAAAGAATCCCTCTGTCCGTAAGACGCCATTACTCCAATAGTGTCCCACCTCAAACGTGTGCAACACCCACGGCAATCCACCGACATGATCCCACTGCGGATGTGTCGCCACGACATGATCCAGCCGCCGTATACCCTTATTCCAGAGGTACGGCCCGATAACCGCGCGCCCCATATCCAATCGTCGATAGGCCGGTCCGGCATCGATCAATACGGTTTGGCCATCCGGTAATTCGAGAACGGTGGCATCCCCTTGTCCCACATCCAGAAATGTTACTCGCACCGTTCCCGGTTCCCATCCCGTCCGTGGCGACCATCCCCACCCCAGCAGAATTGCCAACAGGCCGGTGACGCATCCCAATCGGATAGAAGGCCGATGCCACATAACCACCAATCCGGCCAGCATTCCCCAAAATACCATCATCGAACTGAGGCTTGGCGATGCGACATACCAGGCGGCTCCCGGAACATGAGAGAGGCCCAGTACCACCTGCGCGAGCAAGTCGAAGACCCACTGGTTCACACTCGCAAAAGGAAGGGTTTCTCCTCCTCCAACTAAGGTGGCCACTCCGGACAGCAGGCCTAGAGGAATCATCAACATTCCAACCAAGGGCACAATCACCATATTCGTCAACAACCCCAGCCACGGAATTTGATGAAAGTCATGGGCAACCAAGGGCAAGGTCGTCAGGCTGACAGCGAGCGTGATGAGCCAGGCCAGCGTGGCCTTGTTTCGGAGACTTGCGAACCATGAGTGTTGCTCTGGTGGAAAGGCCCTGTCTAATCCTGATAGGTGATCTTCTTTCTCTTTACGCGCCAGTACCACCAGTCCTATGGCCGCGACTGAGAGATACGACAACTGGAAAGAAATATCGTGGATGGCTTCAGGATGCGGCAGGACCATGAGCAGTGCGGCCACGGCCAGCGCCGTGACCAGATTGCGTTCCCGTCCCATCCATATGCCGACACAACACACCACAATCATGATCCACGAACGGACCGTCGCCATTTCCGCCCCCGCCAGCAAAGTATAAAAGGAGACGGCTGGCAGAGTGGTGAGAACAGCAAAGCGAGTGGCCGTGAGACGCATGGACAGCCGTTCCTGCCAGGATGCCGGTAAGAGGCCCAGACTCCATCGCGCCCCGGCAAAAATCAACAAGGCCAATAAGCCTAAATGGGACCCCGAGATCGAGAGAATATGCACAGTTCCGCTCGCCATGAAGGCGTCTCGAATATCCTGCTCAATATAACTTTGTTCTCCCAGCACCATGCCTAAGAATAATCCCAACGCCGGATTGGTGAGACTGGAGACAGCTGCGTGATGAATGGTTTGGCGCCAGCGATCGACGACACCCAGGATGTGTTCACGAGTGTTCCACTCTTGGATACTCTGAACCTGGATGGCTTCGGGACCTTGCACCGTCGCAACAGCATGAATCCCCTGTTGCTGCAGGTATTGCCCATAGTGGAAACCGCCAGGGTTCAGGGTTCCATAAGGTTCACGCAGCCTGGCTGTGAAGGCCACATGATCTCCGTAAACCAATGAACGATCACCGGAGTCCCGCCAGGTGAGACGGATCCGCCCATGGACCACCTCCCTTTCCCCCTGCCTCTCCATTCGTTTAGCCTCCACTAACAGCACAAGCCCGTCCGGGGTCTGCCGGACCGGAGCCACAATGGCTCCCTCAAGTGGGACAGGATGGTCTTGAGCCACGGCAACCAGATCTGAATCCAATTGAGCGGTAGAGGCCCAATGGGCATGACCGATTCCCCCCACCACAAGGGCAAACAGGATGAGTCCTGCCTGTCCGATGAGGCGTTTCTGTTGTTCGAGCCAGGTTAGGAAAAATCCAAAACTAAGAAGAGCCCCTAGAAGCGACAGGGGAAACGAGACGAGAAGCGGGCCAAGCCATAGACCGGCCAGATAGGACGCAACACCAAAGAGTATCACATAGGACAGCGCACATTGTTAATGAAAATATTCACAGTGTCCGCATGCTGCGCCCTTCCTGCTCCCAGGCGTCACCCTAGGATCCCAGTCCTTTTCATCCCGTTCTTCTTGTGCAACGTTACAGGTAGATGGGCGCGTTTTGACCAAAAATGGTTGAGGGGATGAGAAGACGGATCTTGTTACCCATTCCCTCGTATTCTTGTTGAAGGAGAATCTTTCAGTGGAGAAAACTATTCAAGATACTGGATCTGATCAAACAGGTCATTCCTGGATGCAAGACTTCACCACATTGATTAAATCCTCCGCAATGCCCTGAATGACCGCACTATCCTGCCCTTCGACCATGACTCGCAGCAAGGGTTCCGTGCCGGAATACCGCACAAGAATCCGTCCAGTTCCATTCATCAAACGTTCCCTGTCTTGAATGGCCTGTTGTAATTTCGGCAGAGTCTGCAAGTCCGGTTTGTGGGGGACTTTGACTCCCAATAACACCTGCGGGGTGGAACTCATACACATGGCAATTTCTGATAGCGGTTTTTGAGCCCGTTGCATAAGTTTGAGCATTTGAAGTCCGGAGATCATCCCATCGCCACTGGTATGATAATCCAAAAAGATCATATGGCCTGATTGCTCTCCACCCAGATTATAGTGATCAGCCACCATTCGTTCCAAAATGTATCGATCTCCCACCGCCGTTCGTACGAGGTTTATGCCAGCCTCTCGCATACAGACTTCAAATCCAAAATTACTCATGACTGTTCCGACGACGGTGTCCTGCCGCAACCGGCCTTGCCGTTTGAGGTCAAGAGCAAAAGCAGCCAGGGCATGATCCCCATTGACCACCTGTCCCTGCTCACAGACAAATAGCGCCCGATCCGCGTCTCCATCCAACGCAATGCCAAGGTCTGCCTTCCGATCTCGAACCATCTGCTGTAATCGTTCGGGGTGAACCGCCCCGCACCCGTCGTTAATATTTAATCCATCGGGTTCATGCCCCATTACCCAGACCTTCGCCCCCAGCTCACGGATGACCTTTGGGAACACATGATAGGCCGCTCCATGAGCACAATCTAAAACGATTCGCATATTATGAAAGTCCATCTCACGGGGAAGCGACCGTTTGACGAACTCAATATACCGCCCTTCGGCATCATCGATACGATAGGCTTTCCCGATGGCTTCAGCCGTTGGCCGGATATGTTCAATTTCCTTCGAGAGAATCAGATCTTCAATACGTTGTTCCAGTTCATCCGGCAATTTCATTCCGTCATTCGAAAAGAATTTTATGCCATTATCCTGATAGGGATTATGAGACGCAGAAATCATCACGCCCGCATCAGCTCTCAAGCTGCGCGTCAAAAATGCGATCGCTGGCGTGGGTAAGGGTCCTACTAACAAAACATCCACACCCATGGAACACAGCCCGGCAGTTAAGGCCGATTCCAGCATATACCCGGAAATGCGGGTATCTTTTCCAATAATAATCTGATGGCGGCCTTCCCGTTTACGGAAGACATAGGCCGCCGCCCGACCTAATTTCATAGCCATTTCGCTAGTCATTGGATCCAGGTTGGCGACTCCACGAACCCCATCTGTACCGAATAATTTCCCCATATGATTCCTTTTTCTTCGTAATACTTTAAAACAGGCTGTAGAAAATCCGGAATCCCCGAAAATAGGCCCGCTTACATCATAGGCACATAATTAAGAGCCTGGCGGGATGCCCCCCTCCCCAACCAGGGCCGTACATTCCTTTCAGCGCCCTCCTGGGCCAACGGGTGTTGCGAGCCCGGAACCTCACGACTGAACCTAAGCAGGACAACGGAACAAAAAATACCCTTAGAAGAATTTTTCAACATCCTCTTCCTATCTTGTCGCACGAATTTCGCAAAGCTTGAGCCACCCGGATAGCATCGTTCATGGCACCCACATCATGGACCCGTAAGATATGGGCTCCCTGCCAGACTGCGGTAGCGAGAGCGGCAGCGTTCCCCATTTCTCGTTCACCAACCGGCCTTCCCGTCAATTCTCCAATGAAGGCTTTCCGCGACATGCCGATTAGAACAGGTTGTCCTAATTGAAGAAATTCTCCAACGTTGGCCAGAATTTTCAAATTATGATTGAGCGTTTTTCCAAATCCGATTCCCGGATCCACGATAATATGGTCTGCCGGAATTCCCGCAGCCTGGGCCATCGAGATCCGTTCAGTCAGAAAGGCCTTTATTTCCCCCACAACATCATCATAATGCGGCGCCTTCTGCATAGTAGCGCTATGCCCTTGCCGGTGCATGAGGACGACCCCGGCATTCGATTCTTGAACCAATTGAGCCATGTGAGGGTCATCCTGCAGGGCGCTCACATCATTCACCATGACGGCCCCGAGATCCAACGCCACCTGAGCCACGGCAGCTTTTCGTGTATCGATAGAAAGGGGAATGTTGGTGTGTTTCCCCAACACTTCAAAAACTGGTCTGATTCGCCTGATTTCCTCGTCCTCATCCACATAGGGCGCGCCCGGCCTCGTGGATTCACCCCCGATATCAATCAAGTCTGCTCCTTCGGCAATCATCTGCTTTGCCCGTTCCATGGCAACCCCAGGATCGATAAACCGTCCCCCATCAGAAAAGGAGTCCGGGGTCACATTTAGCACACCCATGATTAATACCTTTGAACCAAAGGACAGGGTCTTCTCTCGACAACGAATTTCGTGAAAGGAGGGAATTGATATGGCCATGAAGGTCAATTGAGCAGGTCAATGAAAAACTCATTATCTCCCTGGAGACAGTGAGATAATGCAGCGTTTCTGCCATCCCTGGCAAGACTGGGATGATCAGAAAGACTATGAAACAGGGCCATAGTAAGCATAGAGGCAAAATGATGGGGGGAAATCAAACCTCTAAGGAAGGTCAAAATAAAGCTGGTGGGTTTATTTATTTAACATCCCGGCCAGCCAATGTGTAGACAGAGAAACATGATCCAGATAGTGAAAGCAGGAGCCAGCCTTTTGAGGTTTCCGGATCAAAAGAGATACGTAAAGACCCCCCTCACTCAGCTTAAGACTGGAGTCTCTGGCCTATTCCGGATTAGATTAGAAAAACAGGGGGAAAGCTCTTATACGGCCGCCACATGCTCAAGCGACGAAGACCGTTGAACGATCTGCTCAATTTCTACGCCGTCTAACACTTCTTTCTCCAATAATGCTTCGGCAATAGCCCGTAACGTATGAATATGCTCCGTCAGCATCCTGGTGGTTCGTTCGTAAGATTCAACCACAAGACGTTTGACTTCCTTATCGATCTCCAAGGCAACTTGATCACTGAAATCCCGACGCGAGCCAAAATCACGTCCAAGGAAAACTTCTTCATCTTTTTTCCCAAAGGTCAACGGCCCTAACTTTTCACTCATGCCCCATTCACAAACCATTTTCCGCGCCAATTCAGTGGCCCGCTCGATATCGTTCCCGGCTCCAGTTGTCACACTTTTAAAGATCAATTCCTCAGCGACACGCCCTCCAAATAGAATGGAGAGGGTATTGTAGAGAAAATCCTTAGAATAACTATGTCGGTCATCGATAGGCAGTTGCATCGTCATACCCAGGGCTCGTCCACGAGGAATTATGGTGACCTTATGCACGGGATCCGTGCCTGGCAAGAGTTTTGCCATCAAGGCGTGTCCAGCCTCATGAAACGCCGTCGTGCGTTTTTCTTCCTCTGTCAGAACCATGCTCTTACGCTCAACACCCATCAAAACCTTATCTTTGGCATTTTCAAAATCAATCTGGTCTACGGATTTTTTATCCAGGCGAGCCGCCCACAAAGCCGCCTCGTTGACCAAATTTTCCAAATCCGCCCCGGAAAACCCCGGAGTCCCTCTTGCAATCCGATCAAGATCCACATCTGATGAGACGGGAACTTTTTTAGTATGCACCTTGAGAATTTCCCCTCTCCCACGAACATCAGGACGATTCACCACAACTTGTCGATCAAACCGGCCTGGTCGTAACAAGGCAGGATCCAACACATCCGGTCTGTTGGTGGCCGCAATCAGGATCACGCCTTCTGTGGTGTCAAACCCATCCATTTCCACTAACAGCTGATTCAGCGTTTGCTCCCGTTCATCATGCCCCCCACCCAGGCCAGCGCCCCGTAATCGGCCAACCGCGTCAATTTCATCAATAAAAATGATACAGGGCGCATGTTTTTTCCCCTGTTCAAAGAGATCTCGAACACGGGACGCTCCAACACCCACAAACATTTCCACAAAATCCGATCCACTGATACTAAAAAACGGGACGCCTGCCTCACCCGCAATCGCTTTGGCCAACAAGGTTTTACCTGTCCCTGGAGGCCCCACAATCAAGACTCCCTTAGGAATACGCCCACCTAATTTTTGGAATTTGGCAGGATCCTTGAGAAATTCGATGATTTCCACCACTTCTTCTTTGGCTTCGTCCACCCCCGCAACATCCGCAAAAGTAATTTTTTTCTTCTCTTCAGTCAGGAGACGTGCCCGGCTTTTCCCAAATGATAGAGCCCGATTGCCGCCAATCTGCATTTGGCGCATCAGGAAAAACCACAAGCCCAAAAAGAGCACAAAAGGCCCCCAGGAAAGCAGAAAGGTGATATACCAGGGGTTATCTTCCGGTGGCTTTGCCTCGATTTGTACCGACTTTTCCCGCAAGACCTTGACCAGGTCAGGATACTCGACTGAATAGGTCTGGATCCGGGTGCCATCTTTCAGTATCGCACTGATATTATTATGTTTGATGATAACCCGTTCAACATCCCCTTTTTCCAGATGGGCCATAAATTCGCTAAATATCACCGGATCTTCAGGATGCTGATTGGGCACCGTAAAGAGGTTGAATAACAAAATCATGAACAGACAGACAAACACCCAAAATAGTAAGTTTTTCACACGAGAGTTCATGCCGAGGGTAACCCCCTTAACGATTCAAATGAGCCATACCATCGAGACAACAAATCAACGTTTGAATTGTATCACGCATTTTTTAAAGCTGACAACCGCATTATGCCTCAGTGTCTTCCCGAACCAACTTCGGATCGAGCTTGGCCAGGTAGGGTAAATTTCGATATTTTTGTTTAAAATCCAGCCCGTATCCGACGACATACGTCGGAGGCACCTCAAAACCCACGTAGCGGAGATCGACCTCCACCTTGCGATTGGCCGGTTTACTGATCAACGCACACACGGCCACGGATGCTGGCTTCTTTTTCATCAATTTGGCGACTAAGGATTGAGCGGTCACTCCGGAGTCCACGATATCTTCCACCAGCAACACATGACGTTTTTCTATCTTTTCGGTCAACTCCGTCCACACTTTGACGCTTTTCCCTGAAGTGCCGGTTTTCTTGTGATTCTGGCCGATGAGAAAATCAATCTGAATCGGCAATCGAATCACTCGAACCAGATCGGCGAAAAATACATAGGCCCCCTTGAGCACGCCGACAACCAAAAGATCCTTCCCTTGATAGTCCTGGGAAATTTGTTTTCCCAATTCCTTAATCCGAGCCCGCATGGCTTCTTGCGTGACGAGGGGTTTTCCAAAAATTTGATCCATACGTTTTTCCATCTTAAAGAATCATCTTGGCGACGACCACCGATGTGGTGGATGGTGTAACCCGGAACCGTTCATCTGCTCGTAATCCCCCAACCCAGACGATTCCTTCCGGCGCAACCAATAAGGGCACCTTCCTCCGCTGTGACCGGGGCAATTTCAGATCCGAGAAAAAGTCCTGGAGTTTTTTTTGCCGCCCACCGAAACCCTTGGGACAAAAAATATCCCCCGGCACCCAACTTCGTAACGTCAGTTCAGGAGTGAACGTCGCCGGATCAAGATGAATTTCCGAGGAGTGAATACGGGACTCAAGTACTGGAGG
>JAOUGQ010000044.1 GCA_029865515.1 Nitrospirota bacterium | reverse complement strand
AAGGTTGTTAAAATTGTTCCATCTTGTGTGGTGACAGTCACCAATAACCGATCCTTGTCACGTTGTTTATTGGTTACTATTCCTTCCAGTGGATGGAGCGAGTTCTTCAGGAACCCGGGCATATAGGGTTCCATGTACCGACTAGCCAAAATTGGCCCACTCAATCCCAGGCCCAATCCTATGCAAAACATTGTTGTCGGGATGACCCAGGGTTTCATGGTTTGTTCTCCATCGTTGGTGGTTGAGATTGTGAATGTTCTTCTTCCGAGGAAGGTTTTTGTTGTCCTCGAATGAATGTTTCTAGGCGACTGAGCGCATCGGCAGTCATGTCCCGCGCGCCTTTGGTTGCTTGGTCGCTTTTTGAACTTAGGTCTTCCATTTGTTTGCGAAGATCATGAATTCCACCGGTTCGTTGGAATGCCATTACTGCGATGACTAGTGCCACAATGGCAATCGAAAGGGTTAAAATTTCCATGCCCGCCTCCTGTCTGGATATGGTTTTTGTTTTTTCTCAGGCCATCAGTAAAGAATGTAAGATCTCACTCTCATATAGAGAGCTCCATTACCTTTCCAAAGATGTCGGAGAATGAAAAAGATTGTAAGCCGAACATCTTAATTCTTTTGTTTCCATAAGGCCCAACACGAGCGGGAGTTCTTTTCGCTAGGGAGGGGATTTCGTTTAGCCTGCTCTCGCTTATTAGGGAATCTTCCCCAATAATACCAATCGAGGAGAGCCAGTAAGATCGCCAATACGAGAACCCCAGCCAATACGATTAACATTATTTCCATAAGGTTATTACTGGGAAAATTCCATGAGATGAATTTGTATGAGCAGAATCCTGTCTAGGAACTCGAATCCAGTTTCCTGAAAACAGCAGAAAGACTGCCACTAATGATCCGATGATTATTGAAATGATGACTACCTCAAAAACAATTTCCCGGATGCATTGCAAATTGGGGGTCTTTAATTGTTGATCTGTTTCCTGGTCCATGACTGTTCCCAGTTGTAAAAAGTGGAAGTGGCGGGTCATGACGATCGTTTCGACTTCAGGGAATCGACCAAGGTGCGAAGTTCTGCGGCCGCGATTTCACGACCTCCGAGGCCAATGGCCAAGGCAAAAGCAATGGCAAGGGCTCCCAATGTCAATCCAAAAGCCAAATTCACAATGTCATCCGCTAATCCCATTTGTCTCAAGGCCATTGCCGTCGTCAGGACAATGATGGCTATCCGGGCTCCGGTGGCTAGCAACATCGCTTGTCCGATCTTACTTGAACGGATAGCCAAACCCGCGAGATTAGCCAGGTATAGACCGATACCGATAATGATCAATCCCAGTAAAAGATGACCCCCAAATTCAGTAAATTTTGACAATAATTCTGCCAAAAGTTGAAGGCCAAGAATTTCCGCTGCCTCAATTGACGCAAACAAAAGAATAGCCACAAGCATTAAGGTGCCGGCGACGTGGGAGGGGGTGATCAAGCCACTGGCGGCTTCTTGGGGCAACCCCAAACGAACAAGGAGGGAGTTGAATCCAATGCCTGTGAGAACATTGGTGGCCAGTCCTGACATAATTTTCCCAACCATATATGCGATCCCTATCATTAAGGCCGCACCGAACATATCTGGCACTACTCCTATGATGGTACCCAGCATTTGGCTGGCCGGCTGGGTAATGGCTTCGAGCTCCAAGGCCTGGAGGGAGGCAACCACAATCGGAATGAAAATCAGTACATAGACAATGAGGCCTAAGACCGACGATAAAGTCCGATTTCCTATGACTTCCGTGACTCCAATTCGGACACCCAACTGGTCCAGGCCTATTCCGGCTAGGACATTGGTGACGAGTCGTTGAACGATGCGAGCAAAAAACCACCCCACACCAAGAATGACCCCTGCAGCGAAGAGATTGGGCAGGAAGCCTAAAAGGGTATCCACCATATTCTTTACAGGGTCCAAGAGGCCCTCTAGGGCCAAAGCCCCCAGGATGGCCGGGAGAAACAATAAAAAGATGAGCCAATACACAGTTTCCGCTAAGGCCCGGGATAGGGTGGTTTGCTCAAGGGGAATGGTCTCTTCGGTTTTCTCCTGGAACCGGGCATCGAATTTGATAGCGGTAAGCCCTTTCTGGATGCCCGTTCGAAGCACCGTGGCCAAAATCCAGGCTACTCCACCCAAAAGGAAGGCACTAATGACCCGCGGGAGATATTCAAATACTTCAGTCAGGAACCGATTGAGTGGCTCGTTGACTTGAGTCAGGTTCAATGTTTGAAACACGGCCATAAGGACAAATAGCATAATGATGTAAAAGAAGCTGTTGCCTGTCCATTTTTGAACCTCTGAGGCTCGAGTGGGATTCCCAGGGAAAAAGAAACCGGCAATTTTGACGTCCAGGGTTGATCGATACATGAGATTCCGAACCAAGCCTGCAACGGCCAAAGACGCAACCCAACCCAGGGCCAGAATGCCAATGGCGGCAAGAAAGGTCGGTATTTGAGCTCCTGTAACGGTGGTTAATTGCTCAATAATGCGTTGCATGGTTTACCTCCTCGAAGAAAGGACTTTGTTGTATGATCGCGAAAGTGGTAATTCGTATTGGTTTGCGCTTAAAACGGTTGCTTGTCAGATTTTTGCAGGAAGTTTCAGGTTCTCTCATGCATTAACGAAGGGGCATCTTCCAAAAAATGGAAGAAGACGGCCCTCTAACTCTCATGCCAATACCGCATCACCGGTTAGGGTCATTCCGAGAAAAACACTCCCCCCCCTTTGGTGAGCTGATTGTGAGAAATGCGTTTTGTATTTTCTGTGAGGGAAAGTGGCTTGGTATTTTTGTCTATTCTTTGTGGTTGTTGCTCCTTATTTCTCTTATTTAGACAACGGGGAGTGAGAAATCGTCACATGGAAATTTAATCAATAAAAACAATGAACTGAGTCGACAATGCGCGAATCACCAAAATGATCATGCCTAGCCAAGGAGGTAGGAATAACGATAATTTCATGGCATGACTAGGAAAAACCACTATCCGAACTGTGCCCTAATTTCATGCAAGAGGGAGGGCACATCGCACAATTCTTTGAAGCGCTCGCCGGTTCCCCGGAAAGATTGAGGTTGCGGAATCCTGTTCTAAGGAGGGAGGCTTCAAAGGGAAACGAAGGAGGAGGGACGCATGGTCAGAGCAGTGTATTTGCGGTTTTCCAACGGGAAATGGGCAGAGGTTTAGACCAAACTCGTTCCTGTGACTGCCGGAACCCCCCACGTGGGAGGGTAAATATTTGTGGCAATGTCGCTCTTGTCCATGAAATCTAAGGCTACTGATGGTCTTTTGAAAGCTCCGTCTAAGGTAGCTCGAAAGTCCCTTCTATTGATCTCCTTGAGATGGTTGCTTGTGGGTAGATGCGATTCGTCCCAGAAGGAAGCCAATTACTACGCAAATCGCGATTAATACAATCCGTCGTGTCTCAAATGTCCAGAAAAGAAACGTTAATTCGACAGTCGCCATATTCTGAAAAGCAATCAGCACTAAAAGCGCTCCTAATAAAATGGCCACACTGGATTTCAATTTCTTCATGACAGAATGGTATGCGAGAGTTTGTATTGCCCTACGTGACATACTGATGAGTCGTGGGAAGAGCACAAGCTCCCGGTGAGGAGTAGCGAGCCGGTTGTCTCTATGGGAAAAAGAACAATGAGGGAATGTAATGATTGGCACGCGATCAACTCAAAATTTCCTCAAATACGGAGTTCACCGATAACACGGAGCTTTTCGGAAGGAGGGAAATGGATCGGTTAAGAATGTGTAAAAGTTCTTGGGGGGTATAAGGTTTATAGATGATAGCGAGTGCCCCATCTCGCAAAGCTTGCTTGCGGAGGGAAAATGATGAGTTCCCGGTAATCAAGATGAAGGGGATACCCTTGGTATCCGGATTTTTCTGGAGTGTGTGGAGTAGTTGAAGGCCATCCATGTTTGGCATCCGTAAGTCAGATAAAACAAGATAGGCAGTTGAGTTCCGTTGGATAACCGAGAGAGCCTCCTTGCCCTCTCTCGCTTCTTCGCAGGTATATCCTGCTGTTTCAAGAATACTTTTTATACGTGCGCGAAGAACCGAGTCATTCTCCACAACTAAAATCGTTGGGGGTTGGGGAACATGTGCAAGGGCGATTCTGGCTTCCGAGTCTGTCATATCAGTCCTTCTTGTTTGTAAGGCCTATGAATAATGGGGTACAGTTCAACAGGCTGACTGTCCTGTTTTAACGGCTCGTTTGGGGCAAACCTTTCAGGCTATCGTCAAAGGCCCAATGTTCCGATTTCATGCATCCCAGCAATTTCCTTTGTGGCAAGAGCAATAATTGTAGTCCCGACTTCATTGAGAAATGAAAGGTTTCCCCTCATTGGTGCTCAATTTTGAGATTCCCTGTTGGTTTTCTTTTGATTCCGCCATTTCCTTCCTCCCCATCTGATCTAGTCTGTAACGAGAATCTCATGCTGATTATGAACGTGTGAGATGATCGGGTCTTGTATCTGATTCTCAAAAATCGGATTCATTCATTTTGATTGTCGTTCGTTGTTTTAGTTATTTAGACAACTGAGAAGGGGAAATGGTCACATTGCTATTTAAGTGAAGTAAAACAAGGCGTTAAAAAAATAGATGAAGTACGCAACAAGACAATATTTCTTGAGGTGCGCTGTAGGAGAGGTTAGAAAGGACTAAAAAATTTTGGTTTTGGGGAAAAGGGTGAAGACCGTTCTCCCCCAAAAAGAAGATTGAGGTAGAAGGGTTCTTCTTATAGGGCTATAGGGTGAGGTGGGAAAGTTTTTGCAGGAGAAAGAAAATCCCTCATGGATGGAAAGGAGTCATTTCGGAGATTTTCAAATTACCGGATATTAGAACCTTCCTCAATAATTCGATCATTGGGAATGTACAGCTTTTCTTCATCATCCGTTTGGATGACGATTGAAACGGGAGTAATTTTGATGATGGTTCCTTTTTGTCCGGCCAGCGACACCTTATCTCCGACATGGAAGAGTTGGGCGATGTAATATCGCGCAAGGACATTCGACATAATAGACCGACTTCCAAGGCCAATTGAAAGTGCCATGGCCAACACAATGCCCGCAATGATGATGGTAATGTTGGCGGTAAAGATAGTCATGTCCAATCCTAATTCGGTTAAGGCCATCACGATTCCAAAACCGACAATCAGAATTTCCAACACTGAACTTAAGGCCCCTGCATAGGCAATATTCAAGCTCGAGGATGCCGAGGCGATGCCGTCCTTAATAACCTTGGCGAGATATAAGGCAATGATAAGAATCAAAAAGGCTCCAAGGATATGGGGAAGATAGACAACAAATTTATTCAACGTGTCCAGTACAAGTTTGAAGCCTAAAACCTCAGAGGCCGAAATGAAAAATAGGAGGAGGATCAAGTAATAGACCAGACCTCCCATAATCTGGTCGAGGCTGCTCGTAATCCCGATCTTCGTTAGCATGTCATGGAATTTGATTTTTTTACTCAATTCCACAATTCCACCGATGCGTAACACTTTTGAGGTTAGCCCTTTTAACATTTTTGCTGCCAGCCAACCAATAACAAGGATGATGATTGCGCCAAGCACCTGGGGTAAATATCCAACTAATTTTCCCATGAATTCTTGAAAAAAAACGAGGACAACCCTTCCCCATTCCATGAGTTCATTTTGCGTTCCTACCATCATATTTCTCTCCTCTCATTCACTCATTGAATCGTCAAGTAATGTGCCAGGGATCGATGCGTGAAATGCTCCGATTTCCTTTGCCACGCTGAGAAGATACACTGCCTTCATGATCTTTTCTTTCATGGCCGGGTCCGGTTCTGGAATATTCAAGTTTTCCAAAACCTGGTTAAATACTTGCTTTTCATCGTCATTCATGAGTTGGCCTCCTCTCGGAGCTGTGCGATCAATCGTGACACCCGCATTTTCGCGGCGCTGACACCGATTTCGCAAATGGTGGCAATTTCCTCATACGTGTATTCACCCATAAATTTCATGGCTAGAATGGTCCGATCTTCTAGGGAGAGCTTTTGAAGGAGATGATGAACTTCTACTGTAGAGGTCGTGTCCTCCTGAGTAGTTTCGAGAGATGGTGTATTTGCAGTCAGTTGTTCAGAATGTGCCTTTGATTTGATGTAGTTGAGGCAGTGATTTGTGGTTAGTCGATACAACCAGGAAGAAAATGCTGCCTGTTTCTTAAAGCCATGGATGTGGAGGAACACCTTAATCCAGATTTCCTGCATTAAATCGCGTGCTTCTTCTGGATTTAAGCAGATGAAGAAACAACGTTTTAAGACTTTGCTGGCATAACGATCATATAAACCTTCAAAAGCTCCAATATCACCCTGTGTTATGTAATCGACCAAATCATTGTCAGTTGATTGTTCGTAGGGAGGCATGGAAGGAATGGTCAAAAAACGTCAAAATGACCGGCGCCGACTGACTTTGTTGTGAGGCTATCCTCTTTTATGATGACCAATCAAAGGAAATCAGTTTAGCAACGCTGTCAGAGCTTCTCAAACACCATCTGGTGCGATGTTATCACTATATGGTCAACGACAAAGCCTTTGAGTTGGTATTATTGCAGAAAAAATTTTGCAAAGGATTCCTCATTCGTGGTTGCGAAAATACATAATAGAAATAGATTTGAACGAGGCGAAGACACAATTCTTCCAAAGCGGTCATGAAAGTTTCTTGCTCGGAATAACGGCAGGGGCATTATGCCCCTGTTGATGAGATCGGTATAGGTAAGGGGGTTCGAACGTGCAGGTCCCTTTGCGGAAAAGGAATTTCCACATTGTGCGTCCGGAATTTCTTTACGATGGCGCAATGAATTTCTGATTGGATACGACGGCGGCCCTGAGGGGAGTCTACCCAAGCCCACAAACGCATATTCCACGATGAATCCCCGAACCCTAAATGCAAGACTTCCGGATGTGGATGCCGCAACACCAGAGGATTTTCTTTAGCGGCTTCCTCGAGACATTGAATGACGGTTTCCAAATCGGAGTTATATGAGACTCCCACGTCAATTTCCAGCCGGGTTTTGGGGTCTCCGTGTGACCAGTTGGTCACCGTAGACGAGATAAATTCTGAATTTGGCACTACGATGGCGATGTTGTTCAGGGAGCGAATGGTGGTTGAACGAATATTGATTTCCGTCACATCCCCTTCGGTTTCTCCTACCGTGATGCGGTCCCCGACTTGAATATGTTGTTCGAACAGCAGCATGAGACCTGCGATGAAATTTGACGTCAGGTTTTGGAGGCCGAATCCGATCCCAACGGAGAGAAACCCAAAAATGACCGCTAGGCCGCTGAGGTCGACCCCGATGACTTGAAACCCAATAATAATTCCGACAAAGAGGAACACGTATTGAATAATGCGGGTTAAGGTATATCGGGTTGACAAAGGCATATTGAATCGCTTGAGCACGCGATTATTGAGGAATCTCCGAAGAATCGTATTCACCGTCCAAAAGATGGCCATGATGACGACAAAGAAGGCAAGGGAGGAGAGAGTAATGGGAGTTTGATTGACGGTAAATAAGGGATAGGTGAAAAACTGATCCAATGCGTTCAGGCCCTTTGAAAGATCCATGATTGTGCTCCTTTAAGGCTTTACGGGGTTGGCGTCATGTTGCAATTGGCGGATATCCCATTTCGTAGGAATTTCAGGACATTGCTGAGGGGTTCGTAGAATGAAGCAGAAAGGATAAAGAAAAGATAGAGGTGGGGGTAGCGAGAATGATGACAAAGGGAATATTGAAAATTTTGAAGAACGTCAATTCTGGTGTCGTGTGTCATGAGTTTAATGAGTTTAGGACAGATGGCTTGCCTTTGTTATGGGCCACTCCTACAAGGCGGTGTCCTTATGAAGACCGGCTGGTGGCCAAAACCCACTTTGTCTTTGACGATAGCGGAGGTGGCGCTGATGCCGAGGGAGAAATTCAATCTAGCCTTCACCCCGCCCCTTCCCTGGCGTCGTTGGATTTTCGATTTTTCTCTTAACGTTGAGTATGTGAGGAGGCGAGATCCCGCTTTGAACAGGGATCAAATTTTTTGATCTGTGCTTCCCGGTGGAGGGCCTGGTTCATGGTTAGGTGAGTTTCCGTATACAGCACGGAAAAGGGACCACGACCTCGGGTGTATTTTGCGCCTTTTCCGGTTTCGTGTGCCTGAAGGCGGTGTTCGAGATTTTTTGTGATCCCTGTATAGA
Organism: Nitrospirota bacterium; assembly: GCA_029865515.1. GTDB lineage: Bacteria > Nitrospirota > Nitrospiria > Nitrospirales > UBA8639 > Nitrospira_E. The sequence goes on along the minus strand of JAOUGQ010000044.1, from coordinate 7,543 downwards.
GAGTTTTGTCCGCGCACTCCAGGATGTAGACGATCCAGCTCAAATCCTTTTCTTCTCTCTTGAGGGGGTAAAGCCTGCCATTTTCTGAAGTTGAATCAACTCCAATGTGTATTAATTGTACTTAAGCCAGCAGCTAGTGGCTATGGGGTTTGACGGAGGAATTGTCCTAAGGAAGAGTTGTGAAAGACAGATGACTGTTCGAATAAACGGAACGAGGAATTAGACGTCGGAATAATCAACCCACGTTTCTTTTTCTGCCAGGTATTTTTGCCCTTTGAAATTAAGGCGGGTCCGCATGGTGGTGAAGCCTAATTCGCGCAGTTGATCGGTGATATCCTTGAGCACTTCCTGGACGGTCCGGTAGACCTGAGACTCTAGGTTCAACGCTTCGTACATAACGGTTCCCGAGTAGCCGCGTTCCACCCGTTTGATCGGGATCATTCGATTGAAATACCGGTCACTGGGGTCCATGCCCTCCAATTGATGCTTTTCCACAACGGCATTTTTAACTCGAAAGGACAAGGGAAGCGATGTCATGGGTTTCAGCTCCAGCTTAACGATTTATACGGGCAGTTTTTTTCCTTGCTGGTCTCGGATTATAGGCTGCACAGATGAGGGTCGCAAGCCTGGTTGACTTCCGTCAGAATCCACGCGTAACCTTCTTTACGCTTAGGATAAAATACGGTGGTGAGAAAGGTGTTGTGGCAAAATGGACCGCGAGTCCCGGGCCGACATTCTGATTAATCTTCCCAACAGTCTCACCGTCCTCCGGATCCTGCTTGTTCCGGTCTTCGTTGGTTTTTTGCTGTATGAATACTTTGATTATGCCCTCATCACTCTTTTAGTGGCGGCGGTGACGGATGGGTTGGATGGGGCGATTGCCCGTATTACCGACCAACGCACCCGCCTTGGAGAGTATCTCGATCCTCTGGCTGACAAGTTACTCCTGATGTCGGCCATGGTGACCTTATCCGTTCTCCATTTTATTCCTGTTTGGGCGGTGATTCTCGTGGTGAGTCGTGATGCCATCCTCCTCACCGGGACGATTTTAGCCAATTTAACGGAAATAGACATTGATATTGCTCCCACCTGGTTGGGAAAGGGCACCACATTAGCTCAGATTTGCTATGTCATTATGGTGATCCTTTTTGCGACAGGGCGTGTTTCTGCTGAGGTTGTCATTCCCTTTCTTGCAATTATGGTCATCCTGACGACCGGTTCTGGAATGCATTACCTGTTTCGGGGTATTCAACATCTGAATTCCTCAACTAAGAAAAAAAGTTGAACGGGAAATTATCGATGAATCGAGAGCGGGTCGGACTTCAGTTGGTGGATGCGAAGGTCATCTCGTCGGATGATTTGTCTCAGGCCCTTGATATTCAGCAGGGTGAAGGCGGGCGCCTCGGGAGTATTCTCGTGCGGATGGGGGTCCTTTCCGAATCCACCTTATTAGAGTTTCTGAGTCAGCACTATGGGGTCTCAACGGTGGAGTTGTCCACGTGCTCGATCGATGAGGGGCTTCGGGGCATGGTCCCCTACGAGATTGTCCATCAGCATTTGGTTTTGCCGGTACGAAAAACCACTTCCCGTCTGAGTCTGGCTATGGCCGACCCCACGAATACGTCCTTGCTTGACGAGTTGCGATTTCGAACAGGACTGCACATCATCCCGATGGTGGCCACGGAGTCGGATTTACGGATCGCGATTGCCAGCTTGTATGGCCAGGGTCAGGATGCGTCTTCCTCGCCCGGGGAAATGTTGTCAAAGGTTGACGGGCTGGAACTCAATAGTCGGGGAGAGGGCGCCCGGTTCTCCCCTAATTCTATGGCGAAGCCTGTTGGCCGTATCTTGTCTTCTGCTACAGGTTCGAATGATCAAGAAACATTCATGGTTTCTCAGGAGAAGGCGGCGATGTCTCGCGTGAACCTTCATGTCAAAATTGAAAAAGATTCTTCAGCCGTGGATGTCGTGAATCACCTTGTTCAGCAGGCGATCGAAATGGAGGCGAGTGATATTCATATTGAGCCGCTGGAGAAAATGCTCCGGATTCGCTTCCGGTTGGATGGTGTCTTACGTCCTATTCAAAATCTGCCAAAAGATCTTCATCAGCCGTTGCTGGCCAGGCTGAAAATTCTTTCTAATTTGGATATTGCCGAGCGTCGGTTGCCTCAAGATGGGCGGATGAAGATGGAGGGCTTTCCCCACGTCGATATTCGAGTGGCCATTCTGCCGTGTTTGTTTGGTGAAAAAGCCGTCTTGCGTCTCTTGAATCAGTCGGGACTCGCGCTGCATTTGACGAATATCGGGCTGGACCAGCCCGATCTGGATCGGGTCACCACCGCTCTGGAAAATCCCTATGGCATGATTCTGGTAACGGGCCCAACAGGGAGCGGGAAGACGACCACACTCTATAGCGCCTTACAATTTCTCAATACCCCTCAGATGAATATTGTGACTGTCGAAGATCCGGTTGAATACCAGATCCAGGGAATTAATCAATTGCAAATTCATGAAGATATCGGGTTGAATTTTTCCACTGGTCTTCGCGCCTTCCTGCGGCAGGATCCCGATGTCATGATGGTAGGGGAAATTCGTGATCGGGAAACGGCGCAGATCGCGATTCAGGCTTCCTTGACCGGCCATCGAGTTCTTTCAACTTTGCATACGATGAATGCGCCTGGAGCGATTACCCGGCTCATCGATATGAGCATTGAGCCGTTTCTGGTTTCTTCCGCCATTTCGCTGATTGTGGGGCAACGATTAGTGCGAAAAATTTGTGAACACTGTCGGGAACTCGATACGGTTTCCCAGCTTCAATTGCTGGAATTGGGCTTTGATGGGGATACGCTCGATGCGGTTCGGGCTATGAAAGGACGAGGGTGTGTATACTGCCATCTGACCGGGTTTAAGGGACGAATGGCGTTATTTGAGACCTTGCCTATTTTCGAAGGGCTGCATGACCAGATTTTGGGCCGGGCGTCGACGAATGAGCTGAAAATCTTTGCGATGCGCGAAGGGTTTCGAACGCTTCGGCAGGCGGGGTTGTCGGCTGTTCAGCGCGGATTGACCACTGTTGGTGAGGTGTTTTCCGAAACGAGATCGGATACATCTGCATAACGGACATCGGAAGACGGGTGGACCTATGGAATTGACAGAATTGCTTTGTGAGTTACGCCGGCAGGGTGGCTCGGATTTGCATCTAGTCGCGGGCAGTGTGCCCCGCATTCGGGTGGACGGCCATTTGCGGCCTATGGAACCCCCGATGTTGACCAGCCAGGATATGTATCGCTTGGCAGAGAGTCTGCTGACGGAGGCGCAACGCCATCAGTTAACCCAGACCGGTGAGTGGGATGGAGCCTACAGCGTGCCTGACATCGGCCGGTTCCGCTTTCATGTCTATACCCAGCGCGGATCTCTCGCCATGGCCATTCGCGCAGTTTCCGGTGAGATTCCCACCTTTGAAGAGTTAGGGCTTCCCCCCATTGTTGAAGAATTGATGAGAAAACCCCAGGGGCTGATTCTGGTGACGGGTCCTACGGGAAGCGGAAAAAGTACGACATTGGCCTCCATGCTGGATCGCATTAATGAGGAGCGGCGGGCCCATATTATTTCGTTGGAAGACCCCATTGAGATTCTACATAAACATAAAAAGAGTTTGGTGTCTCAATTGGAAGTCGGGTCCGATGTCCGCGAATTTCAATCCGCGCTGAAAGGAATCTTACGGCAGGATCCCGATGTGGTGTTTTTGGGAGAATTGCGTGATCTCGAGACCATTCATGCGGCTCTCACCATGGCCGAAACCGGGCATCTTACGGTGGCCACGTTACACACGAATTCTGCCATCCATACCCTGACGCGATTGGTCTCGGTGTTTCCTCCCCATCAGCAACAAGAAATTCGTATTCAGTTGTCAATGGTCTTGGAAGGCATCCTGGCTCAACGGCTTCTGCCACGTTCAGAAGGAAAGGGCCGGGTGCTGGCATTGGAAATTCTGATCCCTTCCCCGGCTATTCGGAACTTGATTCGTGAAGACAAGATTCATCAAATGTATTCCATGATGCAGACGGGACAAGCGCAATATGGCATGCAGACGATGAACCAGGCACTGGCGGATTTAGTCGGTCAGGGAGTGATTTCTTCTGAATTGGCCAGGGGACTCACGACACTTCCGGATGAGCTGGCTAAATTATTGGAACGCACCGGCCGGGATCGTCCTGGGTCGATGTCGCTGGCCCGGTTACGTCCTCGGATGTAAGAGATGGCCCTCCTGTTCTCTCACCGCAAAAATTTGGAATATTTCTAGATGCCCACGTTTGAATACATGGCTCAAAATGGGGCTGGACAGACTGTACAAGGGGAAGTATTGGCTGCCACTTCCGGGGAGGCCTTACAGCTTTTGCGGGGGCAGGATGTGATGGTGACCCGTTTGCAGGAAAAAGTCGAAGGGGTATTCAATCTCAGTGGCCGGTTGACCGGCTGGAGCCGTCGGTGGAGTTCGCGGAGCGTGACCAACAAAGAACTTGTGGTATTCACCCATCAACTGGCCACGTTGATTCGTGCGGGAGTTCCTCTTTTAGAATGTCTGGATATCCTATCCAGCGAAGCTGACAATCCGACATTGCAACAGGTGGTCACACGTATTCGAGAGGATGTGGAAGGGGGGACCTTGTTGGCCCATGCTTTGAAGAACTATCCAACCATCTTTCATGAATTTTACCGGAGTATGGTAGAAGTGGGAGAAACAACTGGGCGCTTGGATGAGAGTTTGGGACAATTAGCGGTCTACCTGGATAAACATGCGCAGCTACGTGCCAAAATTTTCTCAGGATTAGCCTATCCGGCTTTGCTGGTGGCTGTAGCGATGGTTGTCCTGGTATTTTTACTGATATGGGTGGTCCCTCTTTTTTCGGGATTGTTTCAAGATATGGGCGAATCGCTTCCCTGGTTGACCCAGGTGGTGATCGATGTGGCCGAGGGTTTTAGAAATCACTTTTTTCTGTTAGTGCTTTTCTTTGGATGTCTGGTCATGGCTATCCGCTGGATGCTCAAGGATCCGAAAAGTCGGCAAGCCATTGACGGGTTGGTCTTGCGCATTCCTCTCCTCGGAGCCGTGTTCCGGAAGGCGGCGATTGTGCGGTTTGCCAGAACATTGGGGTTTTTGGTCCGTCGTGGGGTCCCGTTGTTGACGGCATTAGGTGTGGCTGGAACTGTGACTGGCAATAAAGTGCTCGAGCAGAGCATCAAGCTGTCGACTATGGATGTTCAAGATGGGAGGCCTCTTTCTGAGACCTTGCGGGCCAGTAAGGTCTTCCCGCCCATGGTGACCCAAATGATCAGGGTAGGGGAATCAACCGGGTCCTTAGATGCCATGCTGGATAAGATTGCGGATCTCTTTGAGCAAGAGGTCGATCGAACGGTTGCTACCTTAACGTCGGTCTTAGAGCCCTGTGTTATTGTGGTGGTGGGGTGTGGGATTGCCCTTGTCGTGGTGGCCATGTATCTTCCCATTTTTTCAATCGGTTCAGTCATTGGGTAAGTTTGGAGGTTTCTTTCCGTGAGTGATGCTGGAGTTTCAGCTGGCGAAATCGTGGTGCGGGCACCGGCCAAAGTGAATTTATTGATTCGGGTGTTGGATCGATTGCCCAATGGGTATCATGAACTTTGGTCGCTCATGCATACCGTTGAGGTCTTTGATCATCTTCGAATTCGGCTCAACCCTGATCGAAAAGGCCTTTCTTTAGTGTGTGGAGATGCCCCGTTGCCCGTGGATAAAGGCAATTTAGTTTATCGGGCTGCTGACTTGGTACTGCAGCGTGCAGGAAAGGTTTCGGGTGTCGAGATTGAACTGACCAAAGTCATTCCCTTGTCCGCTGGCCTGGGGGGCGGGAGCAGTGATGCCGCAGCCACCTTGTATGGCCTGGCTCACTTGCTGCATTTAGATTGGACTCTGGCTGAATTTTGTGAGGCCGGTGCTGCTCTCGGAAGTGATATCCCATTTTTTTTTAGAGCTCCCTGCGCGGTGGTTCGGGGGTGGGGTCAAGAGGTGATCCCCTGCACCCTCAAGGGAGAACGGTGGGTCGTTCTCGTCAATCCCGGCTTTCCTATTCAGACTAAATGGGCCTATGAACAGTTGGCCTCTCAACGCTCGACTGTCCTGCCTCTCGGGGAATTTCCGAAACGGGTAGACCGTCAGTTAAATCTCTCTTGGGAAGAAGTCGTTGAGGCAATGGAGAATGATTTTGAAGCGCCTCTATTTCCGGTTTATCCTATTTTGGGGTTTATTAAAGAAAAACTGCTTTCGCTTGGGGCCCAAGCCGCTCTTTTGTCTGGTAGTGGAGCCACGGTTTTTGGGATTTTTCACACCCAGGAGGAAGCCAGGCAGGCTTCGAACCAGTTACGCCGAGATACAAGGTGGCGGATTTTTGATGTCCCAATGGGTTCGACCGACTTGCCGCATGACCCGCTCTCTCTCCCACCTCTTTCCAGGCTCCAAGACCTGAATCCAGGGATTTGAGTTGACAAGCCGAAGATCTTAGAATTACCTTTGCGCTGCTTTTATCTGTGAAAATCTGCTACGGTTCATCATTACCTAGGTAAATTGAGACTGTCATTATGCTCCGAGATTTAAAATTATTAACGGGCAACTCTAATCTTGCCCTGGCCAGGGAAATTGCCCAGTATATTGGCCAGGATCTTGGGCAGGCGACCGTCACCACATTTAGTGACGGGGAAATCAGGGTCAGAATTGAAGAGAATGTGCGGGGAGGCGATGTTTTTCTTATTCAATCCTGCTGTCACCCTGTGAATACCTCGATCATGGAGCTGTTACTCCTTATCGATGCGGTTAAACGATCTTCGGCCTCCCGGATCACGGCGGTTATTCCTTATTACGGATACGGAAGGCAGGATCGTAAAGATCAACCTCGAGTGCCCATTAGTGCCAAATTGATTGCTGATTTGATCACCGTGGCTGGTGCTAATCGCATTCTGACCATGGATCTCCATGCTGGGCCCATTCAAGGATTTTTCAATATTCCCGTTGATCATCTTTACGCAATGCCTGTTCTGTTGGATTATATAAAAAAACAAAATGTTTCTGATTTAGTGATTGTTTCCCCTGATGCGGGAGGGGTAGAGCGGGCCAGGGCATTTGCTAAACGATTGAATTCATCCCTAGCCATCATTGATAAGCGGCGGGAATCGCCTAATCAGGCGGAAGTGATGAATATCATTGGCGATGTCCGGAACAAGCATGCATTATTGTTTGATGACATGATTGATACGGCCGGGACAATTGTCCAAACGGCACAAACCTGTATGGATAATGGAGCCCTGTCGGCTTGGGCGGGCAGTACTCACGCGGTCCTGTCAGGTCCGGCTCTTGAGCGGTTGCAAGGGTCCTGTCTCCGAGAGGTGGTGGTGACCAACACCATTCCTTTGAATGGGAAGGAGCAGCAATGCTCAAAACTCAAAGCTCTAACAGTTGCGCCTCTGTTGGGTGAGGCGATTTTGAGGATTCATCGGGAAGAATCGGTGACGTCCT
>JAOUGQ010000298.1 GCA_029865515.1 Nitrospirota bacterium | reverse complement strand
CTCGACACGATACCAATGATATCCGCCGAACACCTCATCCGAACCTTCTCCAGTCAAAACGACTTTCACATGTTGAGCAGCTAACTTGGCCAGTAACATATGGGGGATACCCCCCGTTGCAAGATTGGGATCTTCACGATGCCATAGCACTTTGTTTAGTAAATTAAAGTCGTTGGTCGAGCAGGTCGTGATGTGATTGAGGAGATTATAGCCACCGAAGTCTGAGAGGATCTTGTTCGGCCCTATTTCATTGTAGACCGGATCTTCGAATGCCACGGAAAACGTGTGGACTGGATCTGAGGCTCCTCGGCTCATCAGTCCCGCCACCGCACTTGAATCGATGCCACTGCTCAAATAGGAACCTAATCGCACATCGCTACGGAGGTGGAGGCGAACGGATTCTTCAAGTTTGGCCCGCACGGCCTCGGCCCATTCCTGTGCACTTCGCCGCGGTCCTTCTTCCCCAATAGAAGGAAAATGAAGATCCCAATATCGCTGGATCGTAAGTCGAGCGTTTTCATAGATAAGCAAGTGGGCCGGCGGAAGACGTCGAATTGAACTCAAGAGGGTTTTCGGCGCTAAGATAAATCCGGTTGCAAACAGCTCCTTCATGGCCGCGGCATCAACCTGTCGTTCAATACAACCGCTGGCGAGGAACGCCTTAAACTCCGATCCAAAAAACAGAGCATCGGGAGTAATGGCATAGCTTAAAGGCTTGATGCCGAACCGGTCTCTGGCTAACATCAGGCGTCGACGACGGGAATCCCAGATAGCGAGGCCAAACATCCCTCTCAGAAAGTCCACACAACGCACCCCATGGTCTTCGTACAAATGGACAATGACTTCCACATCTGAATTGGTGCGGAACCGATGCCCGGCAGCCTGCAGATTTCGACGCAATTCCTGATAGTTGTAGATCTCTCCATTGCACACAACTGTGACAGAGTTATCCTCATTGGAGATGGGTTGATCGCCGGTTTCCAGATCGATGATGCTCAATCGACGGAAGCCCAGACCGACCCCCGGTTCCACAAAGTACCCGTCTCCATCGGGTCCACGATGGGACATCATGTCCGTCATACGGTGAAGCATGTCCCGATCGACCGGCCTCTTGGGATCTGAATACACCACGCCGCATAATCCACACATAGTTGCTCCTACTTTCGGGTTACCCTTTTTCTCTTAGACAACGGCTCGATGAAATTCGTTCTGGCCCGAGGTCCCTATTGATGGCTTGAAAATCAAAACCTTGAGACAGCCCATTGCAAGGGTCACACACAATCATCTTGCCACAATAAAATTTCAACCAATCAATCTCGCGGAATTGGGCGAAAGGGTAGGGGCCCTTACCAATTTTCCATCGCCCAAAGAAGGGCTGCCATATCAATAGCGAGCACTCGATATCTCATCCACTTTCTTAATGGGATAGCTGAGAATCAGTCCCTGCTCCGGCTATACTCAAAGAAGCTTTCTCGTCTATCATCGGCTGGCGACCTGTCTCAGTCAGGAGGTATAGTTGATATAGACCTCCAATCCACAGAGATCGGCGGCTCTGAGATTCGTCCGCATGGATTGCCGACAGGCGTCCTTCTTCCCGAAAGATAAGGCCCGTGTGAGAGAGGAATTCCTTTACTACGCCGTTCACGCCATTCCAACGGACCAACAGATCGTAGTACATGTCAGTCCTTTCATACAGAATATTCCCCCATTTCCGTTTGTAGCGAAACAATCCGTCGTGCAACGAAGGCCGGGCGCCTCTGAAATCTACCTCTGTACACTTCAGGCGGTGTGCATGTGCGATGCAGTGATAGTAGAGCGCCGCCATGATTCCTCTTTTCTTCAGCGGAAGTTCACCCGTAGCCATGCCTATGGCCTGCATGTCGAGCGTGCCAGCTTTCCGTTCAAAGAGCATGCCTGCAAGCGGACGATTGTCCCGAATAACCCAGAGGATTCCTCCTTTTCGGACACGACGTCGTAAGTCGTACCGGCTTTTCACGATTGCCATCGCTCCGTGACGGGCTCGCGAGAAAGGTCCATACATGGCATCATAGAACTCGTCAAACCGTTCCTCCCCTAGGGTGACCAGCGGATATAACTTGTGCTTGCGTGCCAAACGCATGTCCTCACGGATGCTATGGTTTCCACGCACCAACGCATTGAGATCATCAGGAACTGTGAGCCGCATGCCCACCCATTCAGGAACTACCAGATAATCCTTTCCCAGAAATTTCTGCGCCGACAATCGGTCCGCACGAACAATGGTCAGATCCGCGGACGCGCCTAATCGATGCAGTACAGCTGGCAGATCCCAGGCCCACACATTTCCTACCCGTTCGCGTTGGGGTTCCCCAACAAAAAACCTGCCAGGCAAATAACCAACCCAGGGATCATGTCCTGCCACCAGCAGCGTCCCGATCTGACCGCTTGGATTGGTTGGTCCCCGAAGCAACACGACAGGAATCCGTCTTAGTCCCAGACAGGTCAACACAAAGAGACCGTAGGGCACAAAGAAGGTTTGGATTTTGTCCGGAAGGTGGGATATCGTCCCATCGACTATTTTTCTTGTTAGCTGGTCCATGCCCTCCATGTATTCCTTTTTATTCGCCGGAATGGAATAAATTAGCTAAAACCTGTGAGGCCCATCGAGCTAGCCTCTAAGAACGTTCCTTAACGGACAGCTTGGAAATAAAGCTCCGAAACTTAGATGTTTCGTCCCCAATGCCATCCACGCATTGAATGTCCACCCTGATGGGCTCACCCAGAAACTCCATGAAGCGAGATCGCAACTGCACAAGTGCGTCACTGTTCGGTTTTCCGTAAAATGCCAGCTGTACAACGAGGTGCTTTTCACTTTCCTGGATAATGCGGTATTGTTCGAGTCCGTTCATGTCCCTCAAGAGGAAAGTGAAAGGCCAGAGAGATGCGAATTTTCCGCTGGGAAGTTTTACCACATCGTCAGATCTGCCAAGAGGAGGGCTGATCAGGGGAAACGGAGACCCACAGGAACATGGCTTCTCCGTGAACTTGTACACATCTCCGAGGCGATAGCGAATGAAGGGTTGCGCCAAAACGTTCAGGCTGGTGACGACCGCCTGGCCAAAGCCTCCAAGCTCATCGGGATCTTTGGAATTTGCCTGCTCCAGAATCACATGGTCATCGTTGACATGAAGCCCTTCATGCGCCGGGCACTCTGCTGCAATACGCCCAACTTCATTTGCACCATAGAAGTTGAACATTTCTATCTTGGAGTTATTTTGAATATTGGCCCTCAACCTATCGTCACACACTTCGGATGAGGTGATAAGGAGCCTCGGGCTCGCAACTGTGTCCAGGCGATAATTCACTCTGCACAGCAGGGCTTTGAGAACTGTCGGGTAGGCCCAAAGAATCGTGGGCCGGTTGCGTTTGAGCAGGTCGATTTGATCATCCAAAGATAGAGCTGGAGAAATATTGACGCTTCGGTAGAAACCGAGGCGCTGGTGGAACCGCATGACATGGGCCTGAGCAGGGCCGAGTACGGCCAGACGATCACGAGGGCGGAATCCAATCGCCAGCAAGGTTCGAAATTCAATTAGCTGCCTGACTCTCAGGTCGCGGGGTGTCAGATGGATTGCAAACGGCTTTCCTGTCGTTCCACTGGTACGCACCACCTGACAGGCTGTAAGATCGACTCCCTTCGCGGTGATGCGTTCAATACCTGCCGTCCTGAGATCATCTTTCGTTGTGATTGGTATGCGCTGGAGATCGTTGACATTCCGGATCTCCTCAGGCAACAGGCCGACCGCCTGAAAAAGGGATCGGTAATAGGGCACGTTCTCATACGCGTGCCGAACCATGGATTGAAGCTTTCGGTTCCGCACCGCTTCTAACTCCTCAGAAGACATTCGGCGATTTTTTAACAACCGTCGAAATTCCAGCACCTCGCCGATCATATCGACACACCCTGCTTGTACCTCGACATCACAGGCCTGAACTTGCCTGATGACTCGGGCTCCAGCGCCGTATCGTATTCGCA
>JAOUGQ010000296.1 GCA_029865515.1 Nitrospirota bacterium | reverse complement strand
AAATCCCCCACTGTTGCCTTATCAGAAATCTCGCCAAACGCAGTCACCGCGCCGACAAGCTTAAAGACGACGGCTTCCCGCCAGAGCGGAAGTAATTTTTCAGGGACCTTAGGCACCAGCAAAACAGCTCCCAGAGCCAGTTCCCGATCTGAGCCTTCCTCAGTGGTAAATCGCACAATCTCTCCCTTGAGGACATCCTCCCGTTCACCGTCGGAAAGAGGCAAAGCCTTGAGCAATTCCTCGGCCGTAGGAACGGCCATCGCAGGACTGGTGAAGTCCACCAGGATCAGACAGGTACTCACCAGCACACCAACCATGCCCGCGAAGCTCAATTTCAAAGAACCTTTTTTAACCCAATGGAAAAATGAAGGATGACGCAAGCCAGATGCTGGCAACATAGTCATTTCACCTTCCATGATATAAATAGACCATTAATAAATTTGTCCTGTGTATTGGGTCACAAGGTTATGGGGAAAATAGCCAGGCGCCAAAAATCTAGGAGGCAAGCTACGCAGAAAATCCGTTACATGGCTCAGGCCAGGATTCCATTGTGTAGATTGAAAGATGTCCCCGTCTTGGCAGGAATACAAACTCTGGTAATTTGGATTTCCTTTTGGCTTCCAATCATAATCCTACGTTACAACAAATCCCATTCTAGGAGTCCAGATTTGAACAAATCAGGAGAGAATCGAGACAGACGGCAAGCACTCAACGCAGCTTGATCTATCTGAGACACTTTGCACAAATAGCCGTTCAGGTCCAGGCAAAGCTTGCAGAGAAGCTCAATGGCGCCCTAAAAAAACGGGATTCTAAGGAGGGCTAGAAGATGGGACTTCAATCCAAAATTGCCGACCTGGGTCGGCTGCACGAAATCATCAGGGCGTTCAGTATCGCGGGCTTCGGCGATATCTTCAAAAAGATGGGGCTTGAAGCCACGGCTGAATGCACCGGCAAGATTATTGGGTGGAAGTATGCTGAAGACATTGCTCACCTCGAACGTCCTCAGCGTATTCGGAAACTCTTTGAAGTATTCGGGCCAGCCTTTGTCAAACTCGGTCAAATGCTTGCCACTTGCCCGGACCTGTTCGGACCGGTGTGGATCAGTGAATTCGAAAAACTCCAATCGCAGGCCCCGCAACTGGACTTCGAAGAGCTTCGTCCTCAGATCGAAGAAGATTTGGGATCACCCCTTGATGAAATCTTCCAAGACGTCGATCCCAAACCACTGGCTGCTGCTTCAATGGCACAGGTTCACCGTGCCACATTGAAAGACGGAACGAAAGTGATACTCAAGATTCAACGCCCGGGGATCCGGGCGAAGATTGAATCGGATATGCGCCTGTTAACATATTTGGCGTCATTAGCCGAAAAAAAGTCCCGGAACTGGCCACCGATCATCCCCAAAAAGTGGTCCAGCAATTCGTGAAGTCGCTACAGAATGAACTCAACTTCATGACGGAAGGGCAAAACGCGGAGCAGGTTGCGGCCAAGTTCGAAGATAATGACCGGATCGTGATTCCCAAAATCTTCTGGGAATGGACAAAAGAACGCATTAATGTCCAGGAATTTGTGGAGGGGATCCCCGGGGTGAATATTCAAACCATCGATGAAGCAGGAATGGACCGCAAACGCCTTGCCAAAACAGGGGCCAATGCGGTGCTCAAAATGATTATGGTTGATGGGGTATTCCATGCGGATCCGCACCCAGGAGATTTTTTCATTTTGCCTGGTGGACGTATTGCCTTCATCGACTTTGGCATGATGGGACGCGTCTCGGAGGTCAGACGGCAACAAATTATGGGACTGCTGCAGGCCTTGTTATAAAATGATGCCGAGGGTCTCTGCACGATCCTTTTGGAATGGTCTGACAGAGCAGGAGAAGACCCGGGAGACCTTTTGGGCGCTGTTGATGAATTTCTGGGCAAGTATTCGGGGAGATCGATGGAACACATGGATCTGTCGGTCATGGTGGGGGACCTGCTAAGTTTGGTCCGAAACAACAATCTATCCATGCCACCGGATCAGGCCATGCTTCTCAAAGTATTTGTGTCACTGGAGGGGGCGTTCAAGAAGCTTGCCCCGGCATTTGACATGATGGTCGCGATACAACCCACCCTTCAGGAGGCTGTGATTAACCAGCTTTCGCCGCAAGCCTTAGGGAAACGCGGACTTAAAGTTCTTATACAATATTTAGAGTTATTCGCTGATCTGCCCAAGGAGATTCGCCGCGGAATCTATACGGTTAAAACCGGGAACCTGAAAATTCGCATAGAACTGAATCAACTGGATGAACTCAAGCACGTGCTCATGCGAGCAGCAGCCAGCCGCCTGGCCGTGGCTGGCATCACCTCAGCCCTGGTGATCGGGACCTCCATTATTATGTCTCTCGCTAATGGCCCGACGATTTGGGGGATCAATATCTTCGACATTTTCGGGATTGGAGCCGTCATTGGCGGAAGTTTGATCCTCCTCGCCATAATGAGGGACAAAACCTCGGAAAAAACTTTAAGGGAATGAACAACCCATCACGGACTGTCGTCCACCATGCGCCTCAGTGTCCATTTACCAAAGCGGCGGTCAAGGTAAAAGGTCAGGCCTTACATTTGACAGAGTCATTGATTGACCCTTTCCCCCTAACATGAATGCAAGAATGCCTAGTGCTTTTTCGGAGACGAAGAAGAAAATTCTTTAAGGGAGCTATGCCTGGGGAGAATATTCGTATTGGGATGATGAGGCTTGCCTCGGCTTCCGGGTTATGCTGAGCCGTTCATGCAGCCGACAGGTTGGGTAAGTGATGCGACCGTCAGTAGGGTGCTGAAGGCTTGCGTAGAGTGTAAATTGTAAGGTCTGCCCCTATTTGTCCTCAATTCCACACTGATGCCAAGGCCGGAAAGCTTGCCTCCCTCGCTCCCCGCGCTTTTCACGCCCACGAGGTTGGCTAATCAACCACGTTTGGAATCATATCGCTTCTCCTGAATATTTGAAAGGAAAAAAGGGAATGGTCTCCTTTTTCCGTGGTAAGCGTAGACTCTCTTTGCCGTTTTAGTGCGATAGATCTTCGGGAATTGAGAAAGGAGTGGATACGACAGGCTTACTCAAGAACACCATGCCACCACCCGGACGGCCGATACGGGCTTGTTCGTAAATGTATTCAAACAGTGCCTCGGCTTCGGTAACCAAGGCCACGACATTAACCATCCTCACTAAAGCTGATTCGGGCAAACGGCCCTTTTCAGTCAACGCTTCTCGAAGCATAGCAATGCCGCGGCAGGAAACACTGTCGGCACGAATGATGCCCTTTTCTTCACGCAATGTCCGGAGCAATACTCTGTCCGTGCCGTCATCAGGAAGAACACAGGTAATGATCTGACTGGGCTCAAGAAGCATGAAATGGTTGGAGTCCTGTCCCGCGGTCATGATCCTTCCTGCGCTGACCTCTTATTTTGCAATCGTGCCTTCACGGTCTCCGGAATATAGGTTGCGACCTTTTCCAATGGGGTGATGTACAGGAACCCTCTGCCTGGAGTATCGAACTGGCCGGCCTTAAAAATGTTGTGGGCCACAATATCAGTTTGTTCGGAAGAGACCAAGACACTGATGACATCCTTTGCGGCATCCACGGCAATTCCCAGAATTCCCAAACGTTCGCGCATGCCTATTCCTCTGCCATGGTAGACCAATGCTCCTGTTGCCCCGGCCTCGCGCGCGGCTTTGACAATGACGTCGGCATCTCCTGTTTGCACCACGCAGGTAATCATGGCTACGTCCGTGAGATAAGTCATATTCGTACTCATAATATGGCTTGAACCTCCTGTAACTGTGAGACATCTCTTGCTTCAAGGGCCGCACGAGCTTGTGCCTTGGCCTTGTAGTCTGTCCAAAGACCGGTCACCAATACAGTCAGAATGGGGCCGATGGAGGCCATGGAAAGAATGCCAAAGCCCTCCACGGCGTGAGTGGCATTACCAAACCCCAGCCCCATGGCTAAGACCAGCGGGACCGTGATGGGTCCGGTGGTGACACCAGCGCTGTCCCAGGCCACGTTGA
>JAOUGQ010000297.1 GCA_029865515.1 Nitrospirota bacterium | reverse complement strand
CCATCGATGCTCTTCGCACCAGTAGGTTTCCTTGGTCACCATGCCTTGGGTGAGCAAGTTCGTGAAGGGTTCATCGACGGTCGTGAGACCCAAGTCCCGTAAGACCTTGGTAAAGAAGCGCGCGTAGAGCAAATGCAAAACCGCATGCTCAATCCCGCCGACATATTGGTCCACCGCCATCCAATGGTGCGCGGCTTGGGGATTCACCGGGTGAGCCGTCTCTTTGGGCGAGCAATAGCGGAGGAAATACCAGGAAGAATCCACGAAGGTATCCATGGTGTCGGTTTCCCGACGACCCACTCCGCCACATGTGGGGCAGGTGGCTCGTGAAAACGAAGGAGATTCCTTGAGCGGAGACCCGCCCTTCCCGGTAAACGGCACATCATTCGGCAATACGACCGGCAAGTCGCCTTCGGGAACAGGGACAATGCCACACCGCTCGCAATACAACATAGGAATGGGCGTCCCCCAATAGCGTTGCCTGGAGATTCCCCAATCCCTCAACCGGAAATTAATCGTTCGCTTCCCCCATCCCTGCGTTTCCACATATTCGCCGATGGCCCGTTTTCCATCAGGCACGGACAAGCCGGAAAAATTCCCGGAGTTCACCAGGATGCCGGCGCGTTCCTGTTCTTCATAGGCAGCTTCCAGCGCATCGGGGACAAGATTCTCCTCAGGGCTTTGAATCACCAACCGAATCGGAATGTGATATTTTTTCGCGAATTCAAAATCCCGTTGGTCATGCGCGGGAACGGCCATAATGGCCCCCGTTCCATATTCATACAACACGAAGTTGGCCACCCAAATCGGAATACGTTCCTTGGTAAACGGATTGATCGCGTACGCGCCGGTAAACACTCCTTCCTTTTCCCGTTCAGCTGCGGTGCGGGTCGCTTTATCCAAACGGGACACACGGGTCACAAATTCTCGAACACCGGCGGCCTGAGGTCGCCCGGCAATCAACTGTTCCACCAATGGCGATTCCGGGGCCAGGCTCATGAAGGTAGCGCCATGAATAGTATCCGGCCGCGTGGTAAAAACCCTGACCGCCTGCAATCCGGATAAGGGTTCCGCTAACGGGAAATCCATCTCCACGCCTTCACTCCGGCCAATCCAATGCCGCTGCATGGCCAGCACCCGGGCCGGCCAGGTCGTCAACCGGTCACAGCCGTCCAATAATTCCTGGGCATAGGTGGTAATGCGGAAAAACCACTGTTCCAACTCTTTTTGAATGACCACCGAATCGCATCGCCAGCACACCCCTCCCTCTTTTCCCTCCTGCGCCAACACCTGCTCATTCGCCAACACCGTTTCACAGGAAAGACACCAATTGACCGCCGACCGTTTTCGATAGGCCAACCCCCGCTCAAACATTTTCACGAAGATCCACTGATTCCAGCGGTAATAATCAGGCTGAGACGTATTCACCTCCCGGTCCCAATCATAGGACAATCCCATCCGTCGCAGTTGCCCTTTCATGTAGGCCACATTCTCTTGGGTCCAGACGTTGGGATGCACCCCTTTCTCAATCGCGGCGTTTTCGGCCGGCAGTCCGAAAGCATCCCATCCCATCGGATGCAAGACGTTATAGCCGCGCATGGTTTTATAGCGGGCCACCACATCACCGATGGCATAGACGCGCACATGGCCCATGTGAATCCGGCCAGAAGGGTAGGGAAACATCTCCAAGCAATAATATTTGGGTTTGCCCGGATCTTCCTGAACATGGAAAGTCCCGGATTGGTCCCAATACGCCTGCCACTTTGCTTCAATGGCTTGATGATCGTACGTATGCGCCATACTTATGCCTTATCAGAGAAATTGAGGATATCTCTTCGGTGGATGAGCAACAAGAAGGATCCTCTGTTAATTGATGACTGTTTTTAGGAATGTGAACGGGTGTGGTTCAAAGGATTCCTCTCGCCATATTGGAAAGAGAGGGTATGGGGAAAAGAGGGCATCCTCCGCCAGCTTCGCCATCAGGAAGCTCTGCATTTTCAACATCATGTAGACGAATCTAGCATAGAGGGACGTACCCGACAAGCAAGCCGCCAGGAGGAAATTCAGCCACAATCTCAGGGAGAAAAATAGAGAGAAACAGGGTGGAAGAAGGAAGGCTAGAAAGACCGCCTCGTAGCCTTTCGCGGCTTCACAGAAATGGGTGACGGAGGACGGGCCGTCGATCCCGAGATGGCACTCACAATTTCTTGATGGTGTTGCTGCTGCCGGCGGTGATTCTCAATCAATGGATCAATGATTTCTCCACACATCAGGCATCGCCAGCCAGGCATCCAAATCTCGCCACTCGTGGCCATGTCCACAAAGTGATCCACAATCATGGTTCCCTGGCATCGTGGGCATTGCATCGGTCGAATCTCCTTCAGCAGGTTGTGTCTATATCCATCGGTGAAGACATCCTAGTCCTTAAATTACCTACTCGGGAGTCACCGGCTATTTTTCCTGAAAATGCACAAAAAAGTCGCACCAGTACCAAACAAGATCCAGCAAATACATAACCATTCCCTCCTTTGGATCGGTCCGGCTATCTGCCAGGATTTTTCTGATGAAGCAGAAACGGCTTTGCCAAACCCGTCATTCGCGCGCAGGTAGGAATTCACCTTCCTCTCAATTCGGACACTACACGGCAGACATGACAGAAATCCGGTTTGAAATTTTTTCGGACGGATTCCCACATACCAACGGCGGGAATGGACGGGGATTCGACGACAATGGCTACCCATGAATTAACGAGAGACTAGATCCTTCGTGTCACTCAGGATGACAGAGCGAGCAGAAAATCTAAATAATTATTTGGACGAACGGAGGGGTTGAATGGGAATCATGGCTTCGCCACGCAGCTTGCGGTGGAAGGTGATGGCAAAGCGATGCGCTTCATCTCGAATGGTTTGGACCAGCCGTGTGGCCGGTGATTTAACCGGCAGGATAAGAGGAGTCTTCTGACCCGGTAGAAAAATCCGCTCGTCTTTCTCACCTTTCGCTTTTGCAAGACCGCAGACGGACACGGGTGAAAGACCAACTTCCGCCATCGCGTCCATGGCCATGCCTAATTGTCCGGCTCCGCCATCAATAAGAACCAGGTCCGGCGTGGGCAACGCTTTTCCATGTTTGGTGGCCAACGATCCGCCATATCGGCGTTTCACGACTTCATGCATACTGGCAAAATCGTTGGCCCCCTCCACGGTTTTGATACGAAATCGCCGGTAGTCCGATTTTTTCATGCGGCCGCCTTCCCAGACCACCATGGACGCTACTGAATAGGTTCCCATGGTATTGGAAATATCAAAACACTCAATGCGGGACGGAATCTGTGGCAATTTTAAGAGCGCCTGAAGTTCCTCCACCGCCTCGTTTGATTCGGTTTGGACACGAAGATGTTCTTTGAGGGCTACTGCGGCATTTTCCTGTGCGAGCTGGAGCAATTGATATTTGGCCCCTCGTTCCGGAACCAGGACACGGACGGTTTCTTCTTTTCTCTCGGACAACCAGCGCTGGACTAAGGTTTGATCCTCAAAGCCCGCGGGGAGCAAAACCTCCTTAGGCGGAACCACCGATTTGGCATAAAACTGTTCGAGCGTTGACCGCACGAGTTCTTCATCGGTGACGTCGTGAGCGTCGGACCAAAAAAAATCACGACGGCCGATCAACAGGCCCCCTCGCACAAACAGGATCTGCATATCCACTGCACCGCCGGCCCTGGCCAATCCCAGAATATCCTGGTCCTGGGCGCCAATTTGAGAGACCCGTTGTTTTTCCAACATGCGCTCAATGTTGGCCATCTGATCACGAAGGCGGGCCGCTTCCTCAAACTCTTCCCGTTCCGCTGCCCTTTCCATGCTTGACCGCAGGGATTCCAGCAGTTCCGTGTCTCGTCCCTCCAGGAACCAACGCACCTGTTTGACAATCTGGTGATAGGCTTCCTTCGTCTGATTCCCCGTGCACGGGGCCATACATCGTTTAATTTCAAATTCCAGACACGCCCGTTCAGCCGTCCCATCTATCTCAATTTTGCAGGTGGCCAGAGGAAAA
>JAOUGQ010000295.1 GCA_029865515.1 Nitrospirota bacterium | reverse complement strand
TGTTCCTCTTAACCGTGCAGAGGTTGGCCGATCATGGAGTGCGCGTGGGTATTCGTGCGATCTGTTTGGTGATCTTCCAGGGCGGGAGTGGAAAAATTTTGTCCATTCGATCAATGCGTGTAGTTGCGATCGTTGACGGATAATTGGAATGAGCATTGACGGAAGTGCAGATCCCTATGAGTCAAGTACTTTTGAACGTTCACATTCTTGTTTAGGATCAGGATGAAACATTTACCCAATGCTAGGACAAATCTTAAGAAATCGTCCGTTTCCCTGTTGCATCAATTAGCCCGACGCCATGGGATTCAGCCCGTCTTTCGGGATGAGAGCGGAAATCGGAGAGTGGTGCCTGATGAAAGTCTGCGAGAACTCCTTCGGCTTATGGGTGTGCGGGCGCAAACCTCTGAACAGGTAATGGAATCTTTTACAGCGTCGAAGGAAAGTCAATGGACAAAACCCGTTGAAGAAACGTTCGTTATCCCTCAATCGAAAATTTCATCGGGATGGGCACTGCAAATCCCTATAGATTCCATGCCACTCTCTTCTATACACATCACTTGGGCCATTCTGGGAGAAAACAAATTTCGATCAATCCATCGGGCTAGAGGATCCTCTTGTAAAATTTCTGCGCGCAAAAAAATCAAAGGGCGTCAATATCTCCGTGTCACACTGCCTTTTCCTCGCCAGTTGCCGCTTGGATATTATGCCCTTCAGTGGTCAATCCGGTCTCCTTCGTTTCGGGCACAAGGCACCTCGCGTGTCATCGTCACTCCAGGCCAAGCGTATTACCCGACCTCCTACAAAGCGGGTCGCGGCCTCTGGGGACTGACCGTTCAACTCTATGGTGTGCGGTCCGAAAGGAATTGGGGGGTCGGTGATTTTGGTGACCTCAAAGATTTGGTTCACTGGGCTGGAAAAGAATTAGGTGCCGCTATGGTTGGAGTGAATCCTCTCCATGCCTTGCTGCCCGGTGAAATCAGTCCGTATTCGCCTTCCAGCAGAATGTTTCATCATCCATTGTATTTGGATATTGAACGGATTCCCGAATATCGCGAAAGCCCGGTCATCCAGCGACGCGTAGAAAGCCAGGCATTCCAAAAGACACTGGCCGCCCTTCGATCATACCAGACGGTCGATTATGATTCGGTGAAAGGCATCAAATTCAAAATTTTGGAGACTCTCTATCGTCTTTTTCTCAAAAATCATCTTGTTCCCAGGTCCCGCCGGGGACTGGCCTTTCTGCGATTTATTCGGCAGCAAGGGAGCAATCTTGAACATTTTGCGTGTTTTCAAGCGTTAGGGGAAACTTTCTCACGCACCCGTTCATCCAGAAAAAAGGGCAGCGGTTGGCAGGATTGGCCGAAAGAATTGAGAAACCCGCTCTCTCCTCAGGTGCAAGCATTTTCCCACAAACATTCCACTCGGATAAATTTCTTTCGCTACCTTGAATGGTTGTGTCAGGACCAGCTTGAGGAGGTGAGAAAAACCGCGCGTCGAATTCACATGCCCATCGGCTTATATCAGGATCTTGCCGTAGGAATTGATCCCAACGGGTATGAAGCGTGGGCTTTTCAAAATCAATTGGTGACACAGGCATCCATAGGGACGCCACCGGAAATTTTTTCCCCAAAAGGACAAAATTGGAATTTGGTACCGCTTTCCCCCGAACACCTCCATCAACAAGGCTATGAGGTCTTTATCAAAACATTTCAGTCCATGATGGCGGGGGGCGGTTTATTGCGTATCGATCATGCCATGGGACTCTTTCGATTGTTCTGGATTCCACGGGGAAAGCCACCCTCAGCAGGCGCCTACATGCATTATCCAGCCGAGGCGTTATTAGCCATTTTGGCCCTGGAAAGTCAAAAGTCCCATATCACCATTGTTGGGGAAGACCTGGGAACGATCACCCCTCATATCAGGAAAACCCTCAGCCTCTCTGGCCTGTTGAGCTACAGGCTTTTATTTTTTGAAAAAACCAAAAATGGAAATTTCATTTCCCCCCACCGGTATAAACAATCTGCGATGGTCGCCGTCTCGACGCATGATTTGCCGACTTTGAAAGGATTTTGGGAAGGTCGGGATATCCAATGGAAAACGCAATTGCACATGTATCCTGACCGGGATGCCCCCAGGAAAGAATGGAGTGCACGCAATAAAGAAAAAGGGAAATTACTACAAGCCCTCCGCAAAGAGGGGCTTTTGACAGACGACACAGGGAAACCTAACACGATGCTTTCCTTCAACTCTGAATTGCAGCAGGCCGTGTATGCCTATTTGGCCAGGACTCCAAGCTATCTGTTGGCGGTATCCCTGGAAGATCTCCTCGGCGATATAGACACGCCAAACATCCCGGGGGCATCTCCTTGTGACTATCCCGTCTGGAGAATGAAAGCCGGTCCACAAGGATCTTATTTCCACGAATGGCGTGCCTCCCCGGACATTGCCAAGTTGGTGCGAGTCATCAACCGGGAACGAAAAGGAAGAATAATACGAAAAATGGCACCCGCGAAAACACCGTCAAGAAGCCGTCCTAGCTAAGAGAGAGGATAAAAGGGTCGGGAGTCTTTATCATTTTTATTGCTTCACCATCAGCCATCCGTTCACTTGGGATAAAGGCCAACAAGGACTAACGCGGCCGTTTCCTTGTTGATTCCAATTTCTTGTTCAATGCAATACATCACCCATACAAAATTTACAGTTCCACTAAATCGCGAAGAGGTTGCCCAGTCATGGAGTCAGCGTGGGTATTCTTGTGATCTGTTTATCGATCCCCCCGGGAGGGAGTGGAATGATTTCGTTCATTGCACCAACGAGTTAGTGACCGTTGTGGAGGGAAAATTACGAATGACCATTGACGGAAGTGAGTGTATCGCAGAGCCCGGAGACGAGGTGTTTATTCCGAAAAACGCGTGTCATTCGGTCAAAAATATTCATCACGCGACGACTAAATGGCTATACGGGTATGATTGATCGTGTCGAGAATGGCTTACATAAAAGGGAGATTCCTGCCAACCGCAAGCAGGAATGACGAGGAGAAGAAATGGGTTACTTGAAAGTTGAACCTCAGAATCCACAAATAAAAAAGAGGAACGTCTCTCTATTTTTTCTCACCGTCCACCCGACAGTCATCGCTCTTGTGAAATTCTAGCAGCCCCATCCTTACCATCATTTCTTTAAATCCCGTTCTGGCTGGTATTTCCGGTATCCAAATTGATACACCCCCGTATCTGTTTGGCCTTCATTGGTTCATTGAGGAATATCGATTCCCACACCATTATGTGATTGATAATCAATGAGATTTTTTCTTTTTTTGTACAATTGGTTTTTTGTGGAACAATATCTGCATCGTGCTGGGATCAATTGTTGTCGCCTGACTTGATGGATTTCACATCCAGTGAAAATGGTGAATTGCAGTTTTTTCGAAATAATCTAGGGAGGACTATGAAAATGCTGATCCAGGGCATCAAAACAATCATGGTCGTTTTGGGCATGATGATGTTGACAGTGTTTACGACCGACGTGAGTCAAGCCAGGGAGATGGAGATGGAGCGGAAAGATTTTAACCCTCTGCAATCCGGCGAAATTCAAGGC
Organism: Nitrospirota bacterium; assembly: GCA_029865515.1. Lineage (GTDB taxonomy): Bacteria > Nitrospirota > Nitrospiria > Nitrospirales > UBA8639 > Nitrospira_E. The sequence goes on along the minus strand of JAOUGQ010000295.1, from coordinate 462 downwards.
TTGGGAAAGAAGGGAGGTGGTGGGACACCAGCTCCCCCGGCTGATCCTCACTGTGCAAATGGTTCTGTGGGTCCGGTTGAACATTCAACGGTAAGTCGGGCATGTAAAGTTAATGGTCAGGACGGTGTGAAGACTTGCTATCATAAGATGGTTAAATGTTTAAGTGGGCCTGGTGAAGAGGAATATGCCCACTCGGAAAACTGTGGCCCTTGTGTAGCGCTACCAACTCAGCCCGGACAGACTCAAACCCCGACTGGGCGGTAAAACATGCTCGTGAACATGCCATGGCCAAGTTTGACCGGTTCTTGGCTCTTTGGAATGAACCAAGGGCCAGGAAAGAATTGGAAGCGGAGTTTGAATCTTATTGAGACGGCTGGGAGAGGGCGTGGAATTCTTCTGTGAGATCAATCCCGACGGGGCACCAGGTGATGCAGCGGCCGCATCCGACGCATCCCGACATGC
>JAOUGQ010000043.1 GCA_029865515.1 Nitrospirota bacterium | reverse complement strand
CAGCATCACCGGAATGATGGGATGGTCTCCTGGAACAATTCGAAACCCTACGGTTTCCAGGCTTGATCTGAAAAATTTGGCATGCTTTCTTATTGTGGCACGCAAGTCCTCCCCCTGAATCACGATGTCCAGCGCCTTCAGAGCCGCAGCCGTCATGACGGGGGGTAGGGCATTTGAAAAGAGATAGGGCCGTGATCGTTGCCGCAAGAGTTCAATAATCTCCCGCCGTCCGGAAGTAAATCCGCCGGACCCTCCCCCTAAAGATTTGCCCAAGGTACTCGTGATCAGATCGACTTTCTCACTCACACCAAAATGCGTGGGCGTGCCTTTTCCCTCTTCTCCCAACACACCCGTCGCATGACTATCATCCACAAGAACCACCGCATCATACTGCTCGGCCAATTCCGTGATGCGATCCAATTTGGCGCAATCGCCATCCATGGAGAACACCCCATCCGTCGCGATTAATCGAACACGCGCGCTGGCAGCTTGTTGCAGTACGGATTCCAACCCATCCATGTCGGAATGAGCATACCGGAATCGTTGGGCCTTACAGAGGCGAATGCCATCAATGAGACTGGCATGATTCAGTGCATCGCTGACTACCGCATCCTGCTCATTCAGAATCGTTTCAAATAAACCGGTATTGGCGTCAAAGCAGGAGGAATACAATATGGTCGCTTCCGTCCCTAAAAACTGACTGATACCTTCCTCCAGCTGTTTGTGCTGATCCTGAGTCCCACAAATAAACCGAACGGAGGCCATACCAAACCCATATTGGCGCAAGCCTTCTTGCGCAGCATGAATGATCTGAGGATGGTTGGCCAAACCGAGGTAATTGTTGGCACAGAGGTTGATCACCTCACCTTGCGCCACCCGAATATGTGCCCCTTGCGGTCCAAGGATTTGGCGTTCGCCTTTGAACAATCCGGCGGAGCGGATCTCTTCCAGTTGAGCTTGGATGAGGTCCTTGAGAGAGGTATAGGCCATCATGTCACCATTGCGGGTTTCAAAGATTCTGAATACTACGCTCCTGCGCTTTCCTAGGGAAGCATCACCACCTTTCCACACTGGCCCGATTTGACAAGCTCAAAGCCCCTGGCAAAGTCCGCCATCGGAATAATATGTGTGACCACAGGCCGTATATTGAGACCGGCCTTGAACAGGCCGGCCAGGCGATACCATGTCCCGAATAATCGCCGACCCGTCACACCATACACCCGTATTCCTTTAAAAATGATTTCGTTAGGCAAGTCGAAACACACTTGTCCCGTGGGAATCCCAAACAGGGTTACCCGGCCACCGTTTTTGACTGTTCGAAAAGCCAGATGCAAGGCGGACGGATCACCTGACATTTCCAACGCCGCGTCCACTCCCTCCCCTCCGAGAACATCGAATAAGGCGGCATCCAGAGCCTCGGGGGATAACGTTTTGGCGTTAAAGATATAGTCAGCACCGAGTTGCGTCGCTAACTGTAGGCGGTAATCACTGATATCCGTCGCGATGATGCGGGCAGCTCCGGCAATACGCGAAACCGCCACGGCAAACAATCCGGTGGGGCCGCATCCTGTGACTAACACCGTATGCCCTGTGACATCTTCAGCCAGTGCCGCATCCACCGCATTGCCCAATGGTTCCTGGACACAAGCAAATTCGGGGGGAATGTCGGGTGCGGTCTTCCATAAGACTCTCTCTGAAAGGGCCACATACTCGGCATAAGATCCATCGAAATCAACTCCAAGAATCTGATAGTTTTTACAGACATGCGCCTGACCGGTTCGACACTGAAAACAGGCCCCACAGGTCAAATGCGATTCGGCAGCCACAAAATCCCCCTTCTGCACCAGGGAGACTTCCCCCCCGACCTCCACCACCTCACCACAGACCTCATGGCCAATGACTCGAGGCAATTGGAGCCGATGGCTGGCCCATTCATCCCAGGTATAAATATGCGCATCCGTCCCACACAATGAAGTTGCTTTTACACGCACCACAACTTCAAAGGGACCCGCTTTGGGATCAGGCCAGTCCATGAGCGTGAACCCTTTTTCCGGTTTAGTTTTCAGGAGGGCCTTCATAGAAGTAGAGCATCCTCTTTATTAGAAACAACCGACCTTGCCGGTCGCCAGGGAAAAACTTCACATGAGAGACGGAGGATCCTCATGGTCCTCTCCTGTCAGGGCTTCTTCTTCGATTTTTTCTACATTCTCGAGTTCGGCCACGATGGCATGTAACAACTGCCTTCGTTGCTGAATGGCCTTTTGCGGAAGATCCTGATTAGAGGGCTCTTGCCCTGCCTCAGGCATATTTACAAGCGCCTCCGCCTCGCCGAGGATGGCATATTTATAGGCTTCCACATATCGATGGGCTGGGCCGAAAGTTTGAGCCAATAATTTTTCCGTTTCGGAATCGTATATCTCCCATGTCTTGGTATCAGCCTGGGAATGCCCAAGTTCCTCCAACTTGTGAATTCTGGCTCGAAAATGATCTGCACGTTTCACCGGCTCAAAGGACGGATTAATATGAGCCATAAGTGTTTACCCCCCTTTCTTTATAAATAATGAATTTCTGATGAAATTATGTAGGCACCTACAGATCTCTCATCAATCCATTTAGAACATTCTCCCCCATTTAGCTGGCATGAATTTTAATATGCCTTTCCTCCAAGAGGACCAAAATATAAAAATTTCTATTTAACACCCTCTCACTATAAGCCTTCCTCAATACTTCAAAGCAAGGCTTATGCCTCTGGAAAACTGGTTACATTTCTCAAAGCAGGGAAATTTCAATGAGCCGAATGAAATTAACTTCAACACGCGTTTCACCCAGTGAATATCTGTAAAATTAAAAAATCGTATGATGAATTGCGACTTGAAAATTTTTAATCCGGTTAGATTTCTCCTGCAGAAGCATAAATACCCTCCCAATCATCTGTAGCATTTTGCCCCACTTTCTTTTTTGAAAAGTTCAACGGTTCCCCACTCGACACCAGGTTTCTCGAATGGCCCTTGCAGTTCTATGGCCATCTCAAAATAGATGCACCGAAAACAAAAATAAGGGTCAGGATAATCCACTTATCGCGGGATGATGTCAGTAAAAACTGAGGTGCAAGAAATTGACTGAACCTGCCTAACATTCGAAAACTCAGGCGACCGTTTGTTGGGAAATTGCCCGGCGTTGAGGATTCCTGGGACTCAAAGGAAAGACCCCCGTGGAGCAAGAAACAATTCACGAACAAGCAAATAGCTCACACCTAAAGATAAGGTGGAAAGTGGAGAAAAATTCGCCAGGCTATGTTGGGGAAGGAGGGTGTGTGAACAAACCTATGGCAACTTAAATCCAAGCCGAATTCCATGGAGACGGGCCTGAATAAATTGCTCAACTGTGCGGGAGGAGAGGGCCAACCTGTAACGGTTTGTCCCTAGGCGCAAACCTCTGAACCGCCAATCTAGTTTAAAAGAAGAACAGATGCACTCTTACGTAATAGACCGATCATCAACCTGAGTAAATAGTTCGCGATGCGGCCTTTCATCCGGCGCGCACAACAACCATGGATCGCCCTTACTCAGAGGAGTGGGGAAGGTGTTCCAACCGTCAGTCCCAAGATCGAAAGAATTGACTCAATCGGCGAGAAGGATTCAAGCAGAATACAACCAATTTGGCCCAGATGAAAAGGAAGAAGCTGCAGGATCATCTAATATTGTGGCGGTTGTGGTCCGGGTCGCAGTCCAATTAGGTCAGGATCTTCCCCCTCTAGAACCCGACGGGGTTCTTCATTCTCCGACTTCCGTTGCACGCGGCGGGCTTCCTTGTCCTGTTGCTTCATCCTTTTGACCATTTCCCTATTTCGTTTGGCCTGTGTCACTTTTGTCGGTCGTCCCATATTCTTCCTCCTTTCGTTCGGGTTGTCACTTTCCTATTAAAATCTCTGAGCGGTCTTTTCTCCCTTGCCTCTGACAGTTTGCCATGGCAATACATACCGAGATTCTTTAGGAACCCATCGATCTTTTCCCATTGGTCCGCTTCGCTCAGGGTTGGGAATTTCCTGTCTTACTTTGAGGCATTCCGACGTGGCTTGTACACTCGTTTCGCGGGATTCGGAACACGGGAATCTTTTTTGGGCGTCGACTCCAAACGAGTGGAGCTCTCCTGGCCAAGGCCAGGACTCGACATCATCAGAACTTGGCGGCGAACCTCATCGATTGGCATGGGGATTTTCTCTTTGGCAGGATCGGCCAAGCCAAGACGATCCCAAGGAATTTTCGGTTCCGGCTTAAACGTTTTTCTATTTCTGACCTTCCCACCCCACTTCATTGTCAGCTTCATGAGAGGCCTCCTTCTGTGTAAAAGAACATTTCAAGCATACCGATCACCACCCACCATTTAAAGAGATACCGATGTCTGAATTCCCGGTCCCACCCAAATCAAATATGGAGGCGGCTTCATCTCGATCGATGAGACGGGATACAAGCGTTTCGCATAATCATAGGCAATGGTCTGAGCTGCGAGACAGGTAGAGGCTTCAAGATGATTGGAAACGGTTCGTAGGTCCCAATTCCCTTGAACGCCTTGATTCGCTTCAAATAATTCGCAGGTAAAACTGTCATTGCCGGAATGCTGAGTACTCACCACCAGCTGAGACCCATCGGGAAACGTCGCGATAGGATCAAAGTTCATTTTGCTCATGGAGTTGTCCGCGTCCCTTCTCCAAACATCTTAAAGTTATCCCCTTCAAGAGAGAAAACAATATTTATTCCTTTTCCCAAGAAGGTCAAGGATACTCCCTCTGGTCTTCCCATCCCTCTCGAACAGGACGACTTCTCACGTTTCATTCAGACAAAAATACGGAAAGCGAGGAGGAACGAAGGCGGAAAAACCCCAAAAAACAATCGAATAATCAACCCTCCTGTGAATCAGAAGGCACGAGAGGCAGGAGAACCACCATCGCTTGCACCGTAAATCACCCTAGCACTCTGCTGGTAGGGAGTCAAATAGAGGAGAAGAAATGAACACGCTTCTCAACACCTCTACCGGAGCTCGCGAGAATCAGGATGGACAGTCACCCTTGGCAAGCGCTAAAGGCAGCAAGATCATTCCAACTAAGACCCCGTCCTAAGTTCTCTTAAAGGGCAACCTCTTCGCCTTTTGGCTTCCATTTCCCTGCCCGCTCAATGGCCTCTTCCATTTGAGCGGGGGTCATTTCCTGCGCGAGAAAATCTAAGGCCTGAATTGAGGGATCCACTCCTTGCTGGGCAGCCAGGTGCGCCCACATATAGGCCTGGACCAGGTCTTTTTCGACCCCTTCACCTTTGTAGTACATGAGGCCAACATGATTTTGAGCACCCCCATCCCCCTGCTCGGCAGCCCGAAGAAACCAACGAAAGGCTTCTTGATAATCCTGAGGTACCCCCAAGCCCTGTCGGTACAAGGCGCCAAGATTGTTCTGAGCCATGGAATTCCCTAAATCGGCCGCCCGACGATACCATTGCCGAGCCAGGTCAAAATCCTGGGTTACCCCCTGGCCATACCGATACATATAACCCAACATGTTCTGTGCCTCGGCATTTCCCTGCTCAGCCAATGGTCGCCATTCGGACAAGGCAGTTTCATAATCTTCCCGAAGGTAGGCATCTTCTCCTGCCTGAAAACTCGCCCATGCTCCCCCCCCTACACAGAAGAGAAGTGTCAGTAAAAAACTCTTGATGATGACGAATTTTCTCATTGGTTCATTTCCTAATTTTTACACCACATACAGATGAGCCAACTGAATAACGTGGAAAGGCGATAACTCATTTCCTATTGTATCATTAGGCACTCTGCTGCTTGGCTTCGAGTTCCGCCCACAGTGTATACAACCGCTCCACTTCCTGTTCAGCAGCTTTGAGAGCCTCATACGCTTCTTGGAGCTGAAGGTGATTGGAGGCAATTTTGGGATTTTCGGTTTTGGCACGGCACCGTTCGAGGGCTGCCTCCGCATCAAGCACTCGTTTTTCTATGGTGTCATACTCTTGTTGGTCGCGAAAAGAGAGCTTTTTGGATTTAGGCCGTCCGGCAGCGGCACTATTCCCCTTTGGTTGAGTGCCTGACTGATCTTTGCCTGCCCGTTGACGGCGAAGCCACGCTTCCCATTGTCCGTAATCAGCAAATTGCCCATATCCTCCATTCCCGTCTAATCCCACAAATTCTGTACAGACTTCCTCCAACATGTACCGATCATGAGTGACCAGGATCAATGCTCCCGGGAATTCCTTCAAGCTGTCTTCTAACACTTCTCGCGTCGGAATATCCAAATCGTTGGTCGGCTCATCCACAATCAACACATCGGCAGACTGCAGCATTAAGCGGGCAATGACCGCCCGGGCTTGTTCACCGCCGGAGAGCAACTCGATAGGGAGATCCAATTGTTCAGGTTGAAACTGAAACCGCTTGGCCCATCCGGCCAGATGCACCGTCTGCCCGCGATACATGACGGTGTGGCCTGTGTCCGACAAGGTCCGTCGTAACGTCATCTTCGGATTGAGTTGATCGCGATTTTGATCAAAATACACCACCTGTAACTTATCAGCATACGTGACAGTCCCATGATCCGGCTCCAATTCCTTAGCCAGCAATTTAAGGAGGGTGGACTTCCCAGAGCCATTGTGTCCTAAAACCCCGGTGGCGATTCCCGGGGAAATCACCAAGTTCAAATCCTGAATAAGCGTCCGTTTGCCAAACCCTTTCCGAAGATGTTGAACCACCATCAATTGCTTGGTCCGTCGGCCGGAACCCACAAAATCAATGGATGTTTGCTCTTGTCGCAAACGTGATTGAGTCTCCGCCAATTCGGCCTGCAGGGCATGGGCAGAATCCACCCGATATTTGGCTTTAGTGGTTCGAGCCTTGGGTCCCCGTCTCAGCCACTCTTCCTCCCGCCGGACTTTTCCAGCCAGAGCCTGTGCTTGCTGATTTTGCGTATTTAAAAATTCTTCACGTTTGATCAAAAATTCTTCATAGGTGCCAGGAACGAGGAAAATGCCGTCAGGATAGCGGGAATTTAATTCTGCCACCTTATTCGTCGCATGGCCCAAAAACCAGCGATCATGGCTCACCATAACCCATGGCCATGGAGCCTGGGACATCACTTGCTCCAGCCAGCGCATCCCCTCGAGGTCCAAATGGTTAGTCGGCTCATCGACCAACATGACATCCGGCGCTTGAACAAACCCGCATGCGATGGCAAGCCGTTTTTTCCACCCGCCTGAAAGGGGACCCACCGGCTGATCTCCCTGATCAAATCCCATTCTTCCCAAAGTCTCTTGGACACGAGCCACACAGTCACGAGCGGCCAGACCGGAAGCCAACGCCGCCCGTTCAATTTCCTCGGCCACTGTGGCTTCTGGATCAAAATCAGCCTGTTGGGGAATATAGGCAATCCGAAGATGCTGCCGTCGGGTCACCCTCCCCTCATCCGGCTGCTCCAGCCCGGCAAAGATCCGAAGAAGGGTACTTTTCCCAGATCCATTCGGCCCGATAATCCCGATACGGTCTTTTTCAGAGACCCCAAGGGTGAGTTCCTGAAAGAGACGCTTCGTCCCATAAGCTTTGGACAGCTTCTGCCCATAAATCAGCGCTGACATACGTACCACTCTCCTTTATTTGACAACTGTTATACACTATTACGAACACAGCCACGGCAATGAGATAAGGATCTGAACTCCCTGCAGGCATGCCTCAATGGACGATGTCAGTCCAAACATACACGCACTTCTAACCGAAGACCAAGCCGCTATGACAATTTAGCCGTGCAGAAACCATATTTGCACAAATGATCTGCAACACTTTCCCTGTTACTCATTCACTCTTTTGCGGGCTACCCCGTCTGGAAGGAACCCGCCCCCCTTTTGCCTGTTTTTCGTCCCGACTATTCTTGCCCATTTTGGCCCTCGAGCAGCCAGCCCCCAACCCGCTATAATGACCCCCTGTTGCCGGCTATCGACGAAAGGGCAGGATGATGGGCATTCTTCGTTCCGAACGAACCGAGATTTTTCACGTACCCTATGGCCCGTTGAGCCACGATGGGGACCTGACCACCGGTTTCGTGGATATAAAGACCAATCTCGCGTTAATTCCTGTCCTTCCCCCTTGCATTGGATGGCCGGAAACCCAGGAACTCTTACGACGCATTAATGCCCCCACTTCTCCTTTTATGAGCCTGGCCACACATCAATGTTTTTTGGATGGCCAATACCAGGAACAGCCGGTGACACTAATCTCCTTTGTGACACTGTGCCTCGCCGAACTCACGCACAACCACAAAGCGATGATCATCGATCTTGCCTCATTCCTTCAATATCAGATTGATCAACTGTTGCAAGAAATCAGCGATTCGCTCCAGCAACGCCTGCAACTGGAAGTGGTGCTGGAGTCACAACCGACAATCTTTCATCACGCCAAGGTCGACGGTTGGAGCCTGACAATCTTCATGACTGCTTCCGGGCAGGCACACCATACTGTCCGTGGAACGTGGGGTTGGGGCATTCAAGCTTTAATTGATGCCATGAGATGCTACCACTCTCTGGAAGACATCTGACGACAGCAAAACCGGACAAGATCATTGACTTCCGTCGCTTCAAACATCTTCCTACCTTACCACCCTGGCCACCACGCTATGAACGCCCAAACGGACCTTTAAGCCGCTGAAGAATCTTGGCCCAAAGAGTCTGGTACGTTTCCCGCCCCTGGAGGAGTTCACAATAACGCCGAAGGACCCGTTGATACCCGTCAGGAAAGGTCCGGCCCGCCCACCGGTGACATGATCGGGGCAATCCATAGATTATTTGGCCTAATCGAGCAGCCACTCGAAATTCCAGTCCAAATTCGGCCTCCGCCTGTCTTTCATATTCTTCCAACCGGTGCGATGAATTCCGCAGAGTGGCAGCCACACTGGCGGCTGCCAATTGTCCTGACCGAATAGCATAATAAATTCCCTCTCCCAGTAATGGATCAACCAAATGTCCTGCATCGCCAACCAACACCGCTCGATGCCGCACTAAGCTGCCGGCCCACCGATGCCCGTTGCGTTGAGCCTGTTGGTTGGCGATCGGAAGCGGATGCCCCAACGGCAAGGGAATCGCCAGCCCAGCCAATGCCGCTTCATGGCTAATAAAATCCTCAAAACTCCTTTTGGGTCGATTCGCGCCCCTGACAAATTCCCCCACACCCAACGAAAGACCGTTCTTTTTAGGAAAGACCCACCCATACCCTTTTTTCGCGGCACGCAAACTGATGAGCGCCGTCTGAGTCTGCTGAAACGCATGCGGCGTTTCTCCATGATATTCACTTTCTAATGCGGGAATTTTCCGGAAGCGCCGCGCCGGAAAACACTGTTGGGCGACCACACTCATTGCGCCATCGGCCCCGATGACAATACGTCCCCGATACCGTCCCTTTTCGGTGGAAACTTCAACACCATCTTCCAATTCCTGAACAGTCACCACCGACTCATCTTCCCTGATCTCTGCTCCAACCTGTCGCGCATTTCCGACCAACCACTGATCAAACTTCGGACGCATCACCATATAGGCAACAGGTTGGGGAAACTCAAGAAAAAATACATCTTCCCCGCCATACCTAAATTGCACACGATACACGGTCTCTTCAATGACCGTTTTAAAATCAGCCGGTAAAATCCGTTCAATCCTGGCTGAAAGTCCCCCGCCACAGACCTTGTACCGTGGATGAACCTGCTTATCAAAGGCCAAGACCGACATTCCCATTCGGCCCAATTCATATACGGTCGAAGCCCCGGCGGGCCCCATGCCGACGACAATCACATCGTACTGGCGGGAATGAAGAGGAATGGCCACGGGTATAAAGGTAATCGTGGTGGAAGATGGAATTGTAAAACAACCCTGATGGGTTAGAGCGTGGGATGATATCCGGTGACGAACGGCGTTTTCTTACTTGAATGTTTTTATATTTTACTGGAATCTTCTATCTATTGACTACCCCTCCACACCTGCTCCTAGCCATTCTGTCCAACTTAAACCTATTCAGGATTACCAGTTTTGGGCTCTGGCCAATCCGGAACCACATGACGGTCTTGTCCCTTCACAATGATTTTCAATCCCGCTTAAGGCTTTTCGAAAAACAACCGGCCTGATGAGGGTCATCTTATCCGGTTATCCGGGATGAACTTTCTTGTTTTGATTCTGAAGAACAGTCGAATAGAGAGCTCATCAGCAGGACGAGGAAAATATAGAAGAAAGGTGAAACCCGGAGCACGATTTGACAGCACAAAAGAAAGAAAGATAGGGAAAAATTAAGGAAAGATTAGAGCGCAGAAAACTGAGAAAAATCTTCGTCCGTCTTGTACATGGGAATCATTTTCGCCAAATTCATCTCTAAGAAAAGGGATTTCACCTGACCCTGAGGATTCACCAAAATCACCCGCCCTTTAAGCTTCTGAAAGGTTTTGGCGACAATCGCCAAGACCCCTAACCCCACACTATCCACAAACGTAATCCCCTGAAAATCCAGGATTAATCCTTTGGTCCCCGTCTCGGTATATTTTTCTGCGGCCTCCTTGAACGCATTTCTGGAAAAAATATCCAACTTTCCCGAAAGGCTCATCACCGGCAAGCCATTCATCGTTTTTTCTTTAATAATCATGGATGGGCATTCATCCTGTTTCCATGGGGTGATCGAAAGCTGGCGTTAGACCAATTTCCAATCGTTTGATGGCTCTATCGGAATGATCGTGAGGGATCTTGAGGGTTTTGTCCTCATTTTATGACCATCGTCTTAGGCGATGGCAGCCTTCAATCAGCCGGGCCATTCACCGGCCATGCCCTAGGAGCCCCCCAACATAACCGAGATCTTCTCCTGGGCATCTCCCCGTTGAACCTTGAGCACAACCATTTGACCGGGCTCCGTCCGTTCAATCAAATAATTTTTCAATTGGGCCGGTGTGGCAATAGGCATATTATTAATAGCCAACAGCACATCTCCTTTTCGAAATCCGGCATGCTGTGAGGGACCCGTCGCTTTGGCCACCACCAACGCCCAACGCTTCCCTAGCCTCACCGTTTGAAGTTGAATCCCAAGCACCGAAAACCCCGGTACGTTGCCGGCTAATAATGAGGTCACCACACGTTGAACAAGGGGGCCGGGTAAGGCAAAGGCAAATCGGCTACAACGCCGATCTTCTTGCAGAGTTTCAGTTTGAATGATGGCGTGAATGAGACCCACTAGTTGCCCCTGTTCATTCAGAAGACCGCCTCCAGAGTTGCCACTACATGTGGACAAATCCACTTGCACCAACCGACTTTGCACGGTCGATAAAAAAGCATTCGGATTTCCGACCGTGCCAAAGGTTATGGCCGGCCCCCAACCCAGCGGATAGCCAACCGTAAAGACCCGATCTCCGTATGTGGCGTCCCGGGCCGCAAACTCGACATGCGCCTGGGGCCAATCGGATTCGGGAGCCTGGAGTTGATATACCGCCACATCCAGGTAGGCATTGGCTCCCTGACGGACTGCCGGCAATTCCAGCAGGTCGTCCGTCACGACACGAATAGTTTCCGGAACCACGACTTTCCCGCCTTCTGAACGTTCCACGGCGTGCCGTGCCGTCACGATCACACCCTGCCCGATGTGAATGCCTGATCCACGAATGCTTACCGGAAGACCATGATCATTCTCAGGAGAATCCGCCTGGTCAGACTGAAGAATTCCCACGGTAGACAATTTGGCCTGTTCAACAGCATGAGGAAATGGAATGGCGGTGGATTCCGCAAAACCCGGTGAAAATCCAATCCCACCGTATATAACCAGACACATGAGAATCAGTGAGTACTGACTCATCCTGAACTTCAATGTTCCATTAAAGAGAGAATTTCGACAAAGGCTTTCCATGTACTCAAACCTACCTGCTCTGCCTCATGTTTTCAAGATGAACGAAAATGGCCACAAGTCGTATCAACGAAGCCTTGTGGCATTGGATCAGTTGTAAAAAATCTGAGCTTCGGCATTGTCATCTCTGGTTGAGGAAAATCCTTTTCAGGCATTGGTCGACCAATGCCTGAATGATGAACGCGACGTGTTGCCAGATCAATCCTTCAGCATTTCGCAACCAAATAGCGTTTTCTGTATAGTCAACAGCTCCTCCACCTCGTCCCTTCATGATTTATGAGCCAAATCATTCAATTCACAAAAAAGTTCTTTCATATGTTGATAGGAATAATGGGCATTCCGGCCGCTCGGGTTGGGCAGGACAAATACCGCAACTCCTGCAAGAGAAATGGACTGTCGGCCAACCTGAATAGGGTTTAGGGAAGACCGTTGTCCAACACACTCAGGCCCCTGCGGAGACAGTAGAATCCTGGCCATGCTCACTCCCAAAAAAGCCACGAGGGCAGGTTGATACCTTGCTATTTTTGTGAGTAACGTCTGACGCCCTCGCAGAAAATCCTGCTTCCCCAAGTCTTGAACGCCAGAGGTCGGCCGGGCAACCACATTGGTAAGACCATACCCGAATTCTGGTAATCGCCAATCCTCCTCACAATTCATGGGAAAGGGAATCAGCCGGGAATCGAACAGGAGTTTCCAAAAACGGTTTGAGGGTCCGGCAAAATGATGCCCAACCTCAGCAGAACGAATACCGGGATTGATCCCGACAAAGAGAATGGCCAACCCCGGGGCAAGATAATCGGGAAGACCGCGCAAGTAACTCATGGACTTCTTTGTCAGGTTCTTAACCCAAACCGGCAAACGGGATGTTCATAGGCTTCACAATCGATGAGGATAACGAAAGATTCATGTGCGCAATACAAGGTGTGGACCACATTTGAAAGAAGCCGGTTGGCGAGAACGAGCTCTTCTATACGAAGAGCAAAGCAGAAAATTCGAAAAGAGGAGTCAAATCCAACCAGCCCAGAAGGGAAAAGAGCTACTTGGATGCCAGCTTCGTTTGAATATTGGAAAACGTTTTTTCGGCCTCAGGGAGAAGATCAACCCGGTTTGCAGCCCTGGCAAGCTCAAGCGCCTTTTTGGCCAAATCAAAAGCCTCTTGATGCTCACCCCGATCAGCACACAAGCGGGCCACGACCATGCGGGCATTAATGGATTGAGGATCGGCCTTAATCACCTCTCGCAGCATCACTTCACCTTTTTTCTGGTCTCCTCCAAGAAACCAGGGCACTTCGATGAGAATCGTCCCCTTGGAGGAAAGCGCATCAGTGTGATGGGGATTCAGCAGAAGCGTCTGGTCTAGGGCCTCCATCATCCGTCCATATTCAGATACGGAAAATAACACTTCTCCATTGGCGCGCATGCGCTCTCCAATACTGCAAAACAAGGCAAAATGCGCATCGGCGTATTGGCCGTCGAGTTTCACTGCTTGTTCAGCTAACGCCTGCCCTCGCGCAAAGTGATCAATGCGAATTTTTTCATCCTTGGCACGCCTGCCCTCCTGGCACTCATCCATAGCCTGTTTGGTCAGGACCTGGACGGATTCCTCTCCCCAGACGCCCGGAATAATCAACCAGGACAGCAGCACGCTGGCAAACATGATGTATAGCATTCGATGCATAAGGGTCACCTTGTGTATGTTCCTTATTCTTCGGTTAATTTCCAGAAACTTTTAGCTCACAAAAATCATTTTATCCCAACTTAAACTCTCCTGCCAAACCAATCGGGAAAAAATTTCGTTGATGGGTTTTTAAATTGTGATAATAGATCGATTCGTTGACTTACACGCTTACCTAGAACTGCCGAAGTATAATAAAAAGTGGACGGTCACCGATTTTGGTACCTGGCTACCTGCTTCAACCGACACATACAAACTCAAGACAAGACCCTGCCCGAAATCCGCATGGCTTTAAGCCAGACGATGGCACCAGCCCCCGCAGCATGGCCACTGGCGAAACAGGCGGTCAGAAGATACCCACCAGTCGGCGCTTCCCAATCCAGCATTTCCCCCGCACAGAACACGCCAGGAAGCACCCGGATCATCAGTCGCGCATCCAGGGCTTCGAACGCAATCCCCCCTGCCGTGCTGATCGCTTCTTCCAGGGGGCGCGATGCAACGAGCCGGACGGGTAGCGCTTTAATCGCAGCCCCAAGAAGCTCAGGATCGGCAAAATCCTGTTTCGGCACAAATTCTCGCAACAGAGCGGCCTTCACCCCTTCAATACCAACCCGACGTTTGAGATGGCTGGCCATCGAACGTGAACCGCGCGGCTGAGACAAGTCTTTGATCAAACGAGGCAACTCCCGGTTAGGCGCGAGATCAAGCCGGATAAGCGCCACACCCTTTGCCAGGATCTCGTCGCGTAACGAGGCGGACAACGCATAGATCACTCCTCCTTCAAGGCCGGTCTCGGTCACCACGAATTCCCCCTGCTGACAAAACTCAACTCCCTCCGCAGTGGTCACTGCGACAATCACCGGCTTTACGGGGTGCCCGGCAAAACGGGTACGCATATGCTGGCTCCAGCTGACGTCGAAGCCACAATTTGCCGGTTTCAGGGGTTCGATTGGGACACCACGTCCGGCAAGCAAGGGAACCCAGTTGCCATCTGAGCCGAGCCTTGGCCAACTGCCCCCTCCCAACGCCAGGACCACCGCGTCAGCAGAAACGAGACGAATTCCCTGTGGCGTGGCAAAGCGGAGGAATCCATTCTCATCCCAGCCACACCAACGATGCCGCACGTGAAAATTCACACCGCCCTGGCGTAACCGGCGAAGCCATGCGCGTAAAAGCGGAGCGGCCTTGAGGTCGGAGGGAAACACGCGGCCGGATGTGCCCACAAAGGTCTCCACACCAAGCCCACGGGCCCACTCCCGTAAAGCCTCAGGTCCAAAGCCGAAAAGTAACGGTTGGATTTGCCCACGCCGCTTCCCATAGCGCGACAGAAATTTCTCAGCCGGCTCGGAATGCGTCAGATTCAGCCCACCCTTTCCAGCTAACAGAAACTTGCGACCGACTGACGCCATCGCGTCGTAAAGATCCACACGTGCGCCTTCAGAGAAGGCGGCCTCTGCAGCCATTAGCCCCGCAGGTCCCCCGCCAATAACTGCAATCGTCATATTGGTTGGCTCCATCTTCATTTCACAGTCTGTAGAATATTTAAAATTTTTCGTCTTCTCCTGAGTCAATAAAATGCGCAAGCCAACACGGGAGAAGAGGGGAAAAGCGTCAATTCCCGCCTTCTTATAAGCGATTCTTCAAACTACTTTTCTTCAGAAATGTGATAATTGCCGAAACCCTGCTGTTCAATTAAAATGTTTTTTTTTGGCTCGGCCAAACGAAAGAAAGAGACAACATCTCCCCATCAGATACGGTCATAAAGGAGAACAGACTTAATGGACGAGGAAGAAATTCGACAATTGTGGGCCGACGGACAGGATTGGGTGATTAAACGCCAAAACAATCAATATTCCCATCGTCCTGAAGGGAAATACGGGGATTGGAAACCCGGCCTCCCTCCAGGAACCTTTAAGCCGGATATCGATACCCTCTTCGATGATTAGTCAATGAGAACCAGCCAACATTTTATAATTACGGAGATTCCAATATCCAGGAATCTGATCGCCCCATCTCCCAAACTTTCTTTCTGAAATTTTCAGGAAATTATTTCCGCCATATCTCATGCACTTTTCTGGACGGATCATCGGTTTGCTCAAGGAGTACATGCATGATCTAGTCGAGCAAGCCAAACAAGAGGAAGCCGCCCACGCGAGCTTCGGGTTTGCCTCCCAGCCCTATCGGGCAGATCAGGCGATTTCCGACCTCCTGGCAATTCTGGACGACCGCATTGAGTCTGAAGGCGTTCAAGTGGGTCTTCCCGTCGAATTTCTCCACCAGATGTGGACCCTGTGCAACCAAGCCAACCCACACCTTTCCGAGACCGTGTGGTTACGCAAACATCTGGATCAGGGGACCGGATCAAAAGTGGAAGTCAGGGCACACACCTACCAGGCCCTGATTGCTTTCCTGGAGGCTCAACCTGAAGAACAAGACACCGGCGAAGCCACCGCCAGCTGAATAGCAATCCAGCCATCCCTCCTTCTGACACCCCGTCGAACCCAGCCATGCTCTTCCAATCGCTGCACAATCTCAGGTTCATCCTCCTCCAATAGCCCCGACACGACGAATTGCGTGTGAGGACCGCGCATCCTTAAAATCTCAACATATACTTTAAGTATCGTTTTGCGATCCAGGTTAGCCAGGATGACATCAAATGATTGAGTGGGAAGCGCTTCTGTCGGGCGGCATAAAA
>JAOUGQ010000294.1 GCA_029865515.1 Nitrospirota bacterium | reverse complement strand
AGCCCGAAAAGGTAAACGTGTCATTTTAGTCGATATGGATATTGGAGGAGCCAACCTCCATATCCTGTTTGGGATGTTTCATCCCCCATCCACGCTAACGGATTTCTTTACAAACAGCCTGAAGAGTTTGAATGAGATTGCCCACCCCATAGACAGCCCATCTTCACTCAGGCTCATTCCAGGAACAGGGGAAACCCTGATTACCGCAAACTTGCAGCATGCCAAGAAAAAACGCCTCATTCGCCACTTACAAAAACTCGATGCCGATATCATCCTGGTGGACGTCGGAGCCGGCACCAGTTACCACGCACTGGACTTCTTTCTCCTCGCAGACTATTTCCTCGCCGTGGCCACCCCTGACCCCACGTCGGTCTTAGATCTGTATCGATTCATTAAACTTGCGGCCATTCGCAAAGTCCTCACCGCTTTTTTAGCTCGGGACCCGGTGGCGGAAGCTCTCCTGGACAAAGACTTCCACAGTGTGTCGGAGGTACTGGAAGCCGTAGGACGAACCAGCGAATCAGGGATACAGATCGCTCAACAGGCTCTGAAAGGATTTCAACCGGCCCTCATCTTAAATCGAATGACGCCCAAATCGAGGATCAATACCCTGCACCTACAAAATCTTCTTAAGCAATACGTTGGGACCGACCTCTCTGTCCTGGGGAACATCCCGGAAGATTTTCATGTCCAGCAATCTATCTTGAAATATCTTCCAGTAGTGGAGTTGGCTCCAACTTCTCCCGCTGCCATGGCGTTCAATCAACTTGCCGGAAATGTGCTCGAGATGGTGTGCCGACCAAGTGGATCGCAAGGCCGGGTTGAAGAGCCCCGAAAGATAAGAGCTTGAGGGGGTTCGACCGGATTCACCATTTTTCTTTAGAAAAATTCAGACGGCGATACCTTCGGAAAGGGCGAGAGATGAAACGAAAAGACAGGGATACACTTTCCCCTACCGTCACTTTTTTCTGAAGCTCAGACTGTCTACCAGGGATTCCGTCAACCAGCCAATTCACTCCCCGGAACTTTTTGAAAATTCTACCAACGAGGCTTCCAATTGTTTAACTTTTTTCTCTAACACACTTGAGTTCCGTTGAGCCGCTTCGGCTTCCCCCTTGAGAGCCTCCAATTTTTTTATCAATAACGCGATCATGTCTTCCGCAGACTGCAAGCTCTTCTGGACATCACATCGATCTTCCTCACTTTCCAAAAGTTGTGCATTTACGCGTTCAAATACACCTACCCATTCTCTGGCGATCCCCCGCAATGAATCGGGAACCGGAGGCAGGGTGGCCTCCTTACCCAGGAGTCCAACGGCTTTCTGAACCCAATCAATAAACAAGATCGCTTCCCAAAAATTTAAATCCACAGCACCTTTAGATTCCTCAAAATAGGGCACTGGTGCGCTTCCCCGTGCTTGGCGTACAGGAGAAGCCGGGTCCTGATGAGCCACTTTGGCACTCGGCTTGAGTGATGAACCGTTATGGAATTGATGCAATAACACCGCAACACAATGGCGACAAAAGGGTTGCTCTGTCGAAGGGCAGGAACACCTGGTCGACAACGTCCCGGCGCGTAGCTTAATCGTTTGAGAATACATGCCATAGGCACCATTGACCTCTGCCATGATTTGAGTCCTATCCGCATCCAGAATCTTGACTCGTTGATCAGAAAAATACTGGCTGCCAATTTCAAAGACCGTTCCCCCCACCACAGATTGAAGCATATCCGGATCTAATTGGCTTAACTCTTGAGCTGAACAGGAAATTCTATTTCTCATGCTTTCCACCACACAATCGGAAAAGGAGCCATTCATTAAGCCTTACGACAGCCAGGTATGCTTAATATTTCGGAAAATTTTACCGAGAATCAACCTCAGATCCAACTACCGAATCACATTACTCTAATTATAATCTCAATATCCCCAAACTCTACAGACACCCGGCACCCAATCCCGCTGACGATGCCATCATGAACCACTCAGCCTCTCCGGGCCCGGCCACCACACATTCATTCCTGGATAGTCTCCTTGAAAAAGCTCCGGACACGCTGCCCATTCTCCGCCAAAGCTGCATCCAAGTCTTAAACCTTACCCAGGATAAACGCTCAAGCGCCAGTGACATTGGAGAAATCATCATGCGCGATCAAGCCATGATGGCCAACGTCATTAAAATCGCCAACAGCCCTGCGTATCATACCCGCATGCCGGTCAAAACCCCAACCTATGCCGTTGCCCTCATCGGCTTTGATGTCATTCGCGCCATGGTGGTCGCTGCTCAATTAATCGAACAAGCCCATACCTTCGGGGCCAACACCACCAACCTGAAACACCTTCTAGCTCGCGCCCTGGTCGCCGGAACTCAGGCACAGGAACTAGGGAAAGCCATCAATTATGGGGAAGCGGCAGCCTTATTTACCAATGCCATGCTGTATTCACTGGGAGATCTCATCCTCGCCCTCTGCCGACCCGATGCGGCTGAACAACTGGAGGACATCCGCCGAAAGGATCCTGCCAACATTCCCAAAGCCGAATTGGCTCTCCTGGGACGACCTCTGCACATCATTGCCGCAACCATGGCCAAGCACTGGAACTTACCGGATAGCCTGGTGCAACTCCTGGAGAAAAAGCCTGTCTGGCCTAAAACACGTCCCGAAGACGATCAACAAATCATGGAAGGCATCGTCCGAGCTGCCAATGAACTCAGTTATTGCCTCCTGAACCCATCGGCCACCGGACAGGAAGAGGCTCTCCAGGGCCTTATCAAACAGTTTCTTCCCCCCTTTGGTCTCTCATTCATCCAATTGGAACAAACCGTGGCCAAGGCCTTCATGCAAGCTTCGGAAATCGCCTCTGCCATTAACATTGATCGACAGCACCTTCTTCCCGCTTCTGATCCTGAACGCACCCCCATTCACAATCAACAATTAACCCGACTCACCCAAACCATCCAACAAGCGCTACACCCTGAAAGCTTCTCTCCCGCAGATTCCGCTGAACCTGCCGAGAGAGAATCATTTTCTCACCCGCCTCCCCCCACCTCAGACAGGCTACTCCTGGATTTCACTCTTCAAGCTATGAACATACCCGAACCCTCAAACCTGCTCACTTTTGCCACGCGAACCCTGTATGCCTCATACGGATTTGAACGCGTCTGGCTCGCATTTGTGGTACCGGGAAAAAATAAGCTCGAAGCCAAAATCGGCTATGGGCCAGATTCGGAAACGATCCAGGGCTTGTTTCATTGCCCCCTGACCACCGGAAATTTCTGGGACCGCTTGCTCCACCAGTTTCAACCTATTCGATTTGCTTCTTTGGTCAAAGAAGGGGAAGCCGGAGGAATGCCAGCTGACTTTCTTCAATCCTGGGGCAATCAACCGGGATTTGCCGGAGCCTTATATGCTCCCAATAAGCCAATCGGCCTCATCCTGGTGGATCGGGGCTCTAGCAACAATCCATTGACCGACACTGATTTTGCCGCCTTCGCATTGGTGTTGTCGCAAACCAACACCAACCTGGCGCGATTAGCGCAAAACCACTAACTTCTTCTCACCACAGGCCAGCACTCTTCTTTCGAAAAGACCTAAACCGTCTTTTCAAATGTTGTGATAAGCCATTTCCTGAGGCAAAGAAGACTCACCCTCTGACAGGAATAAACCACCCGAGGGGAAACATGGGGAGGAGGGGAGAAAAACCAGAAGAACTGGATCTTTATGGTGAGCCGCGTGCGACTCGAACGCACGGCCCTCGCCTTAAAAGGGCAACCCAGGACAATTGCGAGGGAGAGTAACATACGATGACTAAGAGTGACAAACTCCTTTTCTAGACTGGCGTTACGTCGGTTTTGATTGTGAGGAAAGACGATGAAGACAAATGCTTGATCGTGACCAAAACCGTGACCGAACCGTGACTAAAACCGTGACCAATAATTTTTCTGACGGGTCCCCTTTTTCCTGTTAAAAATAGGCCGGTGGCAGGGGGGAAATTTTCGAGGGCATGACGTGGACCTCTTCCCCATCTTCTTTTCAAACAAAAAGGCCCTCTCCAGGATTGAGACCCCCACCCCCAATGGGCACACCCACCC
>JAOUGQ010000293.1 GCA_029865515.1 Nitrospirota bacterium | reverse complement strand
CAAAAAAGAAATAAGATAATTTGCCAACTCTACTCTCGATACCACCCGAGTGGCTGAGACGTGTCGGATTCCTGCCTCATTGCTTTGCGCGAGGTTCATGATGCGGACGGAGAGATCCTTCACCCAAACGGCCGAGCGATATTCATCCTCAATAATCGTAATGGGCAGGTTGCGCCGGGTGCGGTAACGAAGCCAATCCAAATGACCTGTGCGACCATTCGGCGAAGGCCCAATCGCCAGGCCTGTGCGAATCACCAGCGACTGAGGCCGTCCAAAGACTAATGCTTCCGCGTCGACGCGAGTTTGGCCGTACACACTTATGGGACATGGGGGTGAGTCTTCATGGTACGCGCCATTCCCACCAAACACATGATCTGAAGACACATAGACCAACCGTGTATTTTCTGGCAACGCCTCAATCACCCGGCGGAGCTGTTGCACGTTGATCTCATGTGCCCAAACGGGGTCTGCTTCGCATTTCTGCACATCACACACCGCATGACAATACAGCAGGATGTCCGGCTGATACTGGGCGAAGATGTTTTCAGCCCAATCGTGATTTCCCAACTGCAGGACAGGCCACTGCCTAACTGGTTGCGAGGTATTCCCTGGTGAGATGAACGGCACAATGGTATCCGGAAATAATCTGGCCAGGTTGAAACCAAGAATGGAGGTGGCCCCAAAGAGGAGAGTGGAGGAGATCACCCGGGCTGAGTCTTGGCGGTGATAGGGTGAATCATGATGGTTCATATGTAAAAACTTGAACCGTATATCTCAGGCAGTGTCTGTTATAGGGATGTCCAAGTTTTGACAGTGGATCTTTCGATGCATGGCTTTCTTTAGAATGCCCAGCCAACAAAAGTGTATCGCTCGCCTTTTGTGAGTTCTTTAACTTCATGGGGATACATAAAGTTTGAGGGAAAGATGAGCATATCTCCGGTTTTGAGTTTCACCTCATACTCGGATGAGAATAAAAATTCGCCACCTTCATAGTCCTCGTTCAACACTCCTAATAGCGTTAAGATGGGTATGCCTTTATATTTCCCATCAAAAATCGAATGAATATGATCATAATGTTTTCTCATCATGGTGCCGGTGCGGTACCGATTAAATCGTATTGGCGTAAACGTTTGGATGAAACTTTTAATCCGTTCATCTTCTTGTTTCGCAAACTTCATCATGTACTCTTCGACGGATTGGCAAATAAACGGGGCTAACTTTTCTTGTAAGGCTTGCGTGGTGTTTTGGGTATCCAATTCCTTTTCAGGTTCAGATTTAAAATTATCTCTGGAATAGTTATACCAGGTATGAGGCTTCCACTCCTTACGTGTAATTTCCTGGAGAACCTCCTGGCAAATATGTTGAGGAATCACGTTTGTCACAAAAATATAATCGGACACTTTATTCATTGACCATCTCCTTGAAATTCAGATGTATGAAGCTGTGGGGTTGATTTAGATACGCCGTAACTGGATTTTAAACCCGAAACGGACGATGTGGCCAGCCCCCATTATACCGCCGGCAACACGCGATGATCACCAGTGGTCGGGTTTACCCTAAGAATAGGGGAAAATTGCTTTCCAGAATATCAGAATAGATGTAGGAAAAAGCACGAGACCCGTTTCTCCTAATGTTCCGTCATAAACCAGCCGGCAATGGAGAGGCGTTTATGGTCTCCGGCTAGAGGATCCACCCGGCACACTCGATGTTGTCGAGGCACCGCAAAGACGGCTAATGAGCCGGGGGATGGAGGAATGCAATGTGTCACCTGTAATGAGGTATTCCTCTTCGAGTCTGTTTGAGGCCCATACATGATGAGTTCTCCTCCCCAGTCCGGATGCCATTCCTCATGAAAATAGGTGGCTAGCGCGAGACGACGAGTTGGAGGTCGGCGGCCCTGGGCATAACTATAGGCGTCGTCGGTATCGTCGTGGGTGGAAAGGCAGTCACCCTCCCCATACGAATAAAAGTTGAAATTGACATGCCGGCCTTTTATGTTCGCAAAGGATTCAACGTAGGCGGCAATACAGGACATCCCAACCCGTTTGATAAAGTGAGCCGCTTCAGAAGGGCCAATTTCCGCTTTCAGCCAGTTTCCGCAATTGGGAAAGGCTTGAGCGACGGGTGGCATATCGGACAGGGCGATCCATTTCGATCGGGCCATCGCTTCCCGAAAAACCTTCCGTTCTTCCGGGCTCCAAAAATCTTCCAGGACCAACACCGGATCGTCGGCAAACGAAAATCGGTCAGGATTAAATTGAGAGAAAGGGACTTTCATGGCTAACGGGCAAACAGGAGATACGAATGAATTCAGAAATCCTGGAGAATTCTTTTAGCAAGTTTCCCCGGGGGTGGCAAATGCGTCAGGGGATAGGGCGTAACACCTCCCAAAGTTATAGGCCGATGTCCCTTCTCTTCCTTTGCCACGTTTTTGAGGAAAACGTACCAGTCTTCAGGAACATGATGTGTTCTGCTTAAGAGAATGTACTTCTCAATCTTCTTCTCCTTGCAAACAACCAAATGGATACGTTCATTATCCATTTGGATATCTGACTCCCAGTTTAGGTCCTCTACAAAAGTATAATCGATAGAGGACCCTAGGCGATTTTCTCTGTAATTCAAAGGGTTATCCTAAATATTTCTTGAAAACCTCCAGTGAGAGAGACTTGGCAATACTTTTGCTTTATGAGGGGATGACGCTCGCTTAATCCATAGGCGGGACGACAAAGAGCAGCTTTACGATGCAAGGCCCTCTCATTTTGGCAAGCGGTCGATGAACGTGGAAACCAAAAGTGCGTTGGCTGGTGTGCGGTCGGCCACAGAAAATCCTGTGGCAATTCCAGCGGTGTATCCTATGAGTAAACCTATCTTGTTAATTGACGATGACCGGTCCTTGAGACGGGCTTTACGCTTGCATTTGGAGAATTCCGGGTTTCACTGTAAGGAAGCCGATAATGGTCTGGAGGCCCTGGCCTTGCTGGATGGGGGGCTCAACGTGGATCTCATTTTATCGGATTATCATATGCCGGTTATCAATGGGCTCAACTTTCTCAAAGCCCTGTCTTACCGGGTGAATGGACAGGGCATTCGGGTGATTCTCCTGAGTGGTCATATGACAAAAGACATGGAGCATGAAGCGAAGGAAGCCGGGGCATTTGAGGTCATGACGAAACCGTATGATCATCAGGAACTGCTGGCAGTAGTGAAGCGTGCAGGTAAACAATAGAGACGTTAAAATCGCCGACTGCAAGGAGCGTTGGATTGTGGTATGTCGGGTGCAGACGATATGAAAACACTGGGGAGGTGGATGGGTGAAGCTAAGAATTTTACTGTTGGATGATGAGCCTGAATTACGTTCAACCTTACGGGACCGTTTAATTCTCGAGGGCTATGATGTTCAGACGGCGCCAGATGGTCGACGGGGATTGAAACTCTATCAGGAGAATCCGGTCGATCTGGTCATTACCGATGTGCTCATGCCTGAAATGGATGGCTTGGAAGTGATACGCGTCCTTTGTGGGACACCTGCTCCTCCTTTGATCATTGCCATGTCCGGAGGGGGAAGCCGGGATCTGGATTTTTTGGTGGAGGCGACCGAATTTGGCGCAACCCGCACTCTCTCCAAACCTTTTCGCTTGGACGATCTTATCATTCTTGTGAACGATCTTCTGAGCCCAATTTCTTTTCCACGTCTATGAATGACAGTTTCAACCCTGATGGGCTACCTGTGGCTCAGGGATGAAGACCTGCCACATACCTCCTTCCAAAACTACCAGAAGAATTTCAAAAAGCCGTCAAGGGGGTGTGGAGAGGTAGGAAAGGAAAATGATGCCTAGAGTGTCCTTTGAGGATTCACTTCAATGGCCTTGCTAAGCGGTTAAGAATATTACCTCCGGGGTATGCAAAAACTATGAGGTACTCCTGATTGTTGATGATGGTAGCGAAGGCAGGTTTCAGGAGAATGAGGCAAACAAGACCATTTTTAATTTTTATTTCTATTATGCCGAAGAGGATAGTTGACGACCGGAGCCTTTGAATAAGGAGGTCCGGGAAAAGACTTTTTCTTTCGCAAGCATAGACAACATTGAGG
>JAOUGQ010000042.1 GCA_029865515.1 Nitrospirota bacterium | reverse complement strand
GCCGCTAGGAGAGCATCGCTTGTTTACGGCGTTGTTACGAAATGAGACGGAACGAAAATTGGCTGAACGCCGGTTAGCCGCACAATATGCGATTGCCAGAGTGTTGGCTGATTGCACGACGATTCAACAAGCTACTCCAGAAATTCTCCGGGCCGTCTGCGAAAGTTTAGGTTGGCAATTGGGGATTCTCTGGCAAGTGGAGCCTGGAATGCGACTCCTGCGTTGCGTGGAAGTCTGGCGTGCCTCACCTGACCGATTTTCTGAATTTGTTAGGGTGACACAAGAAATGTCGTTTCCGAAGGGTGTTGGCCTGCCTGGGCGAACCTGGGAGATGGGTAAACCTTTATGGATTCCTGATGCCGTGAAGGACCACAATTTCCCTCGTGCGCCCATGGCTGCCAAGGCAGGGTTACATGGGGCATTTGCCTTTCCAATCAGACTTGGTGCGGCTACTCTTGGCGTAATGGAGTTTTTTAGCCGGGAAATCCAGGAACCTGATGAAGCCTTGCTCCACCAAATGTTGTCTGTGGGAAGCCAGATTGGGCAGTTTATGCAGCGAAAAGAGGCCGAAATCGCCTTGAGGGAAAGCGAAGAACGAACCCGCCTTATTCTCGATACGGCTCTTGATGCGGTGGTGACCCTCGATGAAAATGGCCATATTATCGGATGGAACTTACAGGCCGAACGGATATTTGGATGGCCTCGGCAGGAAATAATTGGACAACCGGTGGTGTCGACCATTATCCCGGAGAGGTACCGAGAGGCTCACCTCAAGGGGATTGAGCGTTATCTCACCTCAGAGGTCGGTGAAATGTTAAATAAACGGATTGAGTTGCCAGGGTTACATCGTGATGGCCATGAGTTTCCCTTAGAAATTGCAATTACGGCTGTTCGATCAAAAAGCGGTACGATTTTTAGCGGGTTTCTTCGTGATTTAACCGAGCGACGGCGGACAGAAGATGCTTTGTTGAAAAGTGAAGAGCAGCGTCGCCAAGCTCAAAAAATGGAAGCGATAGGAACGTTGGCCGGTGGGATCGCGCATGACTTTAATAATATTTTATCAGCCATTATTGGCTATACCGAACTGGCCATGGCGCAAACTGGAGTCGGAAGTTCGGTGTTGCCCCGTTTACAAGAAGTCTTGCGAGCAGGGTATCGCGCCAAAAATCTTGTTCGGCAAATTTTAACCTTCAGCCGGCAAGATGATTCCGGGAAGAGAGTGATCTATATACAACCGATTGTTGATGAGGCGTTGAACCTTCTCCGGGCTTCTCTTCCATCTACGGTTTCCTTGCATGCAGAGCTTCAACCGAATTCTGCGCCCGTTCTGGCTGATGCGACTCAAATCCATCAAGTGGTCATGAACTTAGGTGCCAATGCGGAATATGCCATGCGAGTGAAGGGCGGAAGGTTGGTGGTGAAATTAGATGAAGTGGAGGTTGATGGAACCATGGCTTCTCTTGTTCCGGGACTGCACGTGGGGCCATATATCCGGCTGAAAGTTTCTGACTCCGGCCAAGGGATGTCTCCTAGTGTCAAAAAACGAATTTTTGATCCGTTTTTCACCACTAAGGATGTTGGGGAAGGCACAGGGATGGGATTGTCCGTTATTCATGGAGTGGTGACTAGTCATGGAGGTGCCATTCGGATCGAAAGCCAGGAAGGCGTGGGGACGACCTTTACCATTTTTTTTCCCTGTTCCCCTGTTCCCGTCGTCGGAAAGCAGGTTCCGTCAGCGCCACCTTCTTATTGTGGAAAGGGAACGGTTATGTTTGTGGATGATGAAGTGTCGATTGTCAAATGGGCCAAAGATATGTTGGAAGAACTTGGCTACATGGTAGTCGTATTTACTAATGGTTCTGATGCGTTACAAGCGTTTAAACAGGAGCCTGATCGATTTGATGTGCTCGTGACGGATCAAACAATGCCAGGCATGACCGGGGAATTTCTTGCTCGTCAAGTAATGAGCCTACGTCCCGGCTTCCCTGTCATTTTATGCTCGGGATTTAGTTACACGATGAACGAAGAAAAAGCCTTAACGATGGGTCTAAGTGCCTATTTAACCAAGCCTGTGTCAATGAGCGATATGGCGCAAGCCCTACAGGCTGCTTTAGACCGCTCTGTTCCTCATTGAGCCATTTGATTCGTCCTGTGGTTCTTTCTCCTGCCAGGTGGATTTTGTATTCCTATTCGAATGAAATGGAATTCAGACCAAAGCCTATAATCTAATCTATTTGGCGATTGACTGAATTTATTGCGCCAGCCCTCTCGGGAAAAACTGAGCACGGTTAATGTCTGCTATCCTTATTATTTCTGGAAGCGTCCATTTTCCACTCCTATGAAGGAGGCGGGGATATATGTGGGGAAGCAGGGAGAGGTTTTCTGCTCTTAATCTCTTAGGAATTTGGGATTGTTCTGATAAATCATCAAGGAAATCTTCTTTTTCTTGATTTCTTTTCTTCTTATTTCAATAGCGCAAACCCTGCTAGGTCTTTTCGGTTATTCATATCAAATTTGTCATGTTCGCTGACAATTTCTTTGGCTGTTTATGGGAGTATCAGAAACTTCTTTGTCGTTTCTGGTGAGGTTTCCTGCTCTATTCCTTGAAGTGTCGATGTTTTTCTCGATTTGGGAATGTTTGTTTAATTTGGTGGTCCCTCGTAAGGACTATTTGGGAGAAAAGAATGAAGTCAAGCGAGAGAAAGACATGACAACGAGAAACTTTGTGCAATCGGTTCGACCTTTGCATTGTGTGGGGATGAAGCAAAGCATACCTGAAATATAGAAAGTTAAGGAGGAGGTATCCGGGGATGTACAAGTTTTTTAACGAAGAGCAGGGAACAGCCGCGATTGAATATGCGTTGCTTATAAGTTTAATCGGGATGGCGGTTGCAGGGTCTCTCCAGGCTTTAGGTGGGAATGTGGTTGATGCATTTTCTATGGTTGATGATGTGTTGTCGTCGGTCCAATTGCAGGATGACCCCTTTAAACGCAAATGATAATATAATTCTTGCAACCACTTTAGAAGTCTGTAGAGGGGGCTTTCTCCTTCACTCTGCCCACCGTTCAGTTGAAATTAAAGGAAAATCTGGCTGATTTTTGATAATTCAAATAAGCCGGTTTCTTTTGAATTTCTGAAGGCAACAAGACGACACGACTTCCGCTATGCAAATTATCAGCATTGGCGAAGTACCTGTCCCCAAATCGTTCCAACTCAAAATATCCTTAAGTCTGCTGGGTGTCCTACCGAAAAATTTTGAAAATGGAGGGAGTTCGTTAATGTTTATTCGATTACTCGGAATCATCATTGTGTGTGCGGCATGGGGCTGTGAATCGTTATCCATGACTCATCAGGTCTCCGAAGCAATTCCCTCAGGGCCACCACCGTTCACCTTAACTTCTCTCTCAAAATCAGGAAACCCGAGTTCCTCGTCCCTATCACCAGAAATGGTTGTTCCCGACGTCCCGGAGGATGGTGTATCTCAAACAAATGTCCAAATAGACCCGTTCCCAACAGTGTATTTTCCCTTTGATAGCTGGGAAATTACTTCAGAGGTTCAAGACCGTCTGGATGCCACGGCTAATTGGATGAATCGCTTTCCTGGTTATGGGCTCACCATTGAAGGGCATACGGATATACGGGGCACAGAAAGTTACAATATGATTTTGGGTGTTCGACGCGCCAAAGCCGTAAAAGAGTATCTGGCTAATTTAGGGATACCACGCAAACGACTTGATGTCGTTTCATATGGGAACACCTTAGTTCTTTGTGAGGTCGATGATGAACATAACTGTCATCAATTCAATCGACGAGCCGATTTGCTTTTAGAGTAACGTGTTCCCTTCCTTGCTGAAGGTTCTCCGCTGTTCAATACGAATGGCCTCTTGTGCGTCCTGCTCTTTATGAAATTCTCCCCCGAACCTTCTTCCTGTAATTCCTGAGCAGTAAATCTCGCTTAAATTCCTTCTGTGATTTCTAGGCCCTAAAAGAATGGCTTGATATCCAAGTCTCCCTGAATTTTCCCGTATATAGGATGCATTTTCTCGTTGATGCAAACCTTAAAGACTTCGTCATATTGACAACCTCCTACCAATATGTTATTTGCAATAGACTTGCAATAAGAAGTTGATTTGTGAGGAAAGTGCCTCTTATTAATGCTGGAACCAGCCATAAAAAAAGGGTTGCGAGCGACCGGTCGGCGTATGACCCGTACCCGACAGGCGGTTTTAGCCTTGTTAGAGCGGACTCATCAGCCCCTAAGTGCCACTGAAATTTTTGAGCAATTACACCAGGAAAAAGTTTCGATTGATTTAGTCACGGTGTACCGGACATTACATGTTTTGAAAGAGCTGGGGCTTGTCGTCCAATTAGACCTTCATCAGGAAGGTCTCTTGCGGTATGAACTGAAAGAAGGGCGAACACATCACCATCACATTCGTTGTCAGGTGTGTGGACGTATCGTGGATTTGTTGTTATGCCCTTTGAAAAAAGTGACCAAACTTATTGAACGACAGACACAATTTATTGTGGATGAGCATACTTTGGAATTCACAGGACTATGTCCAGAGTGCCAATGAAATGATTAATACCCTTGGCCCAAAACTTTCGAAAGCAGGATCTATCGCTTCCCTGGTCTGTGCTGTGCACTGTGCGCTGACCCCATTGGCATTGCTCGCTCTCCCAGTTGTTGCCGCACATTCCTGGGACGGCCTTGATGGAATGTTGGGGGTCTTTTGGGCCGATACCACGGAATGGATGTTTTTGGGCGTGATTGGCTTGTTAGCTGGTTTTGGGTTGTTGGCGACCTATCCTCGGCATCAAGATATTCGTCCAGCCCTTATAACCGCTGGGGGTCTCTTGGTGTTGACTGCTTCGCACCTTTGGATTGAGTCAGGCGGTAGCCAGGAGGTTTTTCTCGATGTTATTGGAGCCTCAATGATTGCTTTAGCCGGATTTTGGAATCGACGTTTGTGCCACAGCTTGGGTTGTCATACCCATGAGCATACTCACCAAGCATGTTCTTCCAAGATTCAACCCCTTCCCGACTTATCTTCCAATTCATAAGTTTTCTTATACTGGTTGGTTTACATCCTGTGCATTTGGGTGGCTTTTGCCTCTGTTCCCTAACGCAGCATGAATGAAGCCAAGGTTTTTTGGCTATTGCTAATTAAATAAAGCGTTGCAGGTAAAAGGTGAAATAGGTAGAAAAGGCACTCTCTCGTTTTAAAGAAGGGCCGCGAAGGTAGCTGAGAGAAATGATGGGTAGGTCTGGGTTTTGGGTCGTAGGGTATTAGAATTTTCAAGAAGACAAGACTTTACTTTTGGCGGATTTGTCCATAGTTTCTGCCAAATCATCAAGAAGGTGTTCTGTTTCTTCCCACCCGATGCATGCATCTGTAATAGATACTCCCGTTTCCAGGGGTTTTCCTGCCTCCCATTTTTGATTTCCTGGTTTCAGGTTGCTCTCAATCAACAGACCCATGATGGCTAGTTGTCCACTCGTGTATTGATTGACGACTGATCGAGCTACTGGAACCTGGCGGGTATGATCCTTTTCTGAGTTGCCATGGGAGCAGTCGACCATGATCGGACGACGAATACCTTCATTCGACAAACAACGAACGGCCGACAAGATATCCTCTGGATTATAATTCACTCGTCCGCCGCCTCCACGAAGGACAAGGTGTCGATCTGGATTTCCGTTCGTTTTGATGATTGAGGTGAGGCCTTCGGCATTCACACCAATGAAACTCTGTGGGTGTCGGGCTGCAATCATGGCATTGAGTGCGACTTGAAGGCCTCCGTCCGTCCCGTTTTTTAGTCCGACTGGCATGGACAATCCACTGGCCATTTCCCGATGGGTCTGGCTCTCGGTCGTCCGAGCTCCTATTGCCGCCCAACTAATCAAGTCAGAAATATACTGAGGAGTGACAGGATCAAGAAATTCAGTCGCACAGGGCATGCCCAGATTATTGATGTTGAGCAAAATAGAACGAGCCAGTTCAAACCCTACTCCAATATCGCAAGAGCCGTCTAAGTGCGGATCGTTAATGAGTCCTTTCCAACCCACAGTCGTGCGTGGCTTTTCAAAGTAGGTCCTGAGAACAACAAAGGCATGCTCGCGAATTCGATCAGACACCTTTTTTAGGCGTTCAGCATACAGAATGGCCGCTTTCGGGTCATGTATCGAACACGGACCAATAATGACCAGTAAGCGATGCGAGTCTCGTCCATGAAGAATATCTCGAATGGCTTGCCGAGATTGAAGAACCATCTGCCCGGTTTCTTCAGGCAAGGGAAGTGCATTCTGCATCTGTTTAGGTGTAGGAAGTGGAGAGATATCGATAATGTTTCGGTTGTTAATTAGTTCGGGCATGCTATACGTCCTGGGTAAGAATAGAGAGCTTCTGGGAACTCAGAATAGTAAAAAATATTAAAAAGATATGATATTTAGACTTATTGTAATAAGAAAACCTCTAAACAGGCAACTGCCCAAGGTCGGATTCTATTCTCAAGCATTAGGACTTTGGGTGGAATACGTCATCCAAAAGCTATGATTTAAAAGGAACCGAGAGAATTTAATGAATCCATTCGATGTCGAAAAAGACCATTCGATCACCAGAAACTGAGCATTACCAGATGAAGAATATGGGAGGGATCTTCGGGGGCGAATATGGTTTATGCTGTGGTATTGACCAGATGGGCTCGTTGAGAGGTATACCACCCCATTATATCTTGATTGGCTGCGTCTCGGGTGGAAGGGAAGAGGAATTTGACTCCAAGCACTAATTCCTTTGCGGGATCAACCCATTCAATGGACCCGGAAAATTTGGAATGATGGTGAAAACCCGGTAATCGGCAACTAATGCAGAGATGCAATGAAGAGACAATGGGCCATGCCGAAGGGGTCACACTAAACTGACAACCCGTCGGAGAAAGGTTACTGAGCCGAACAGGAAGGACGGCAAGAATATGTCCTTTGTCGCTAAGGGGCCGAACGGCTCCAGTCAGATTGACCGTCAAACGAGGAAATGAGCGAGGATTCTGCCGTGAAATGCTTTGTGGGGCCGCCAATCGAATTGTCGGAGGCTTTGTGAGTATTTCTTGAATGACCGTTTCAAATTCATAAATTTCTCCATCAATACTGGAACGGCCTTTACAAGGAATGCCGGACTTTAGGAAGTCAAGCTCTCGGTCTTCAGGGAGGGCGCAGAGAAGGGAGTGATCGGCTCCTAGTCCTAATAAATATGTTTGGATTAACAGATTCTCTGGCGTGGAGGGAAGGGTCAACCAAATCGAATTTGAACCTATGGGCAGGTGGGGCGTAGCCGTATTCATGATTTCCTTGTCGGTCTAATGAGATCATGCTACAAGGGCAATTTTCTACCTGCAATATGACTGACTCATAAAATACAGTAAATCATTGGAATGTACAGGAACAAGTCAGAAATTCTACAATGTTTTCAAGAAGGACTTGCTACTGCGCTAATCGATCATTCCACGAAATTGTATTTTTTCCCCCTGGAACAAGAGCGCAGGTAGGAGGCGAGAAAGTTACGAAGCTGTTGAAGGTCGGTTTCCCTGCGGTTGAGAATGGAGTTCGTCAAGGAATTTGTCCGCTAATTTTTCTGGAGAGACGACGTAGGAATTTGAGGCAAGAGCTTTCTGAATATGCGTAATTCGTTCTTGTCGAATATCCGGAATCTGAGACATTTGTTCGAGGTAATGGGAGACTTCTTGGGTAGGAATGGAAAGCGAAACAACATCCATGGAAGGACTGGAAGATGAGGCTGATGTTCCTTTTACCGAGTCTGGAGAAGATGAAGAAACAGTGTTCTCCAGTGAAGAAGGGACGCGAGCTTGTGGGAGCGCTGGTGGGATGGAAGAAAGTGGATTCATCAGTTTATTTTTTATAGTGTTCCCATATTGCTGAGAAATACTAAATTATCTGAATGACAGAATCAAACGGGTTCTTCCTGGGTGTGAAAATGACTCGGCATTTCTCCCAATGGTTTTTCTTGTCGCACGGGGAGATTGTTGGCAGAAATTGAGATAGCCATGGAACATGTTGTCCCTGCTCGTATTCATCAATTACGGACTATTGATCCAGGAGAAATTCGTTTGGTGCAGTTAGCCTTGCCTGAGGAGATTGAAATAGCGGGGAAATTGTATGTTATCCAGGATACTATGCGTCCGGGTACGGCCTTTTTGGCCAAGCCATGGGGGGCACGGACTGGCAAGTACCGACGACGAATGTATACACGGTCAAATTCCGCATGCAATGCGCCGCGCCTGCTGGAGACGTTGATTAATCACACCCATCAAGACCATGCAGATACATCCGCGTGGTGGCAGTCAGAAATGGCAAACGATTGGTTTGAGAAGGAAAAGACGGTTGATGTTCGGATTAATCTGGATCAGGCTGAGCGTGTCGCTATGGTGTATGAAAATACCATGGTGTGTAAACCCGCGAATCTTCGCTTGGAGGATGATGGAAAATGGGAAGAGATGCAAATGGTCTGTGTGGCCTTTGGCACGGGTATCACACCATTTTTGTCGTATGTCCAATACATGGCTGCCAAGGATTTTGGACAGCAGGGGGTGAGACATGGAGTGCGCCTAACCCTGGTGGCCAGCGTTCGTCATGCAGGCCAATTAATGCTCCATGAGGAGTTGTTGTCTCTTGAGAAACAATTTCCGCAACATTTCCGGTACCAACCAGTTTTAACGCGATCCTGGCCCGATGCCTGGGGATATCTGAAAGGACGAATAGTGCGAGTTGAGCGTGGAAAGTCAGGGGGTGATCATATTGATATCACTCCACTTCAGAGCCTTGTGCCTGATTTGTCCCAATCCCATCTTCGTATGTGCGGGAATGTGATGGCGTGTCGACAGCTAACCCTTGGCCTTGAACAAAGTGGAATTATCCCCCTCACGGTTCGAGCGGAATCCTGGTAGAAGGAAGGGACGGGGAAGGGCAGAGGACAGTGGAGGTGGAACGTTCCCTACATTCCCACAGACCGTTTGATGGAATCAGGAATCGTTACGTTTGGCCGGCGTAATAAACGAATCACCGGCCGCCCGATAAAGGTGTAATGTCCACAGATCAGACAGTGCAAGCTGAGTGTGACAAGAAGTTCCTGCTCCAACTGCTCTAAATGAACTGTTCGTGACCCGCATCGAGAGCAACGGGGATGAGTGTCATTTGAGGCCGTTTTTGTCAATGTCTTTTTTTGAGTGCTTTTGCGCGGCTGGCCAAGCTTTTTTTTGGTCTGAATCGGTTTTTTCATGAACAGATCCTTGGTCAAAATTGGTAAAGGATTCTTCTCTAAGAGACAATTCTTATGCCAAAAATAAAGTAGAAGAATAAGCAAAAAAGGCCACAAACTGCCTAAAAACAAGGAAAAGAAGAGGGACGGTAGGTAAATTTTTCCGGAGCAACAGGGCCCCAAATGACGTATCGGGGGACGTATTCTGGCTAAAGTCTATTGACGGGGAGCGGGGGAGGAGGAACGGGCGAGAATGGCATCGGCGCGAAGGAGGAGATTGGCTGCTTCGGAAGGTCGCTTGGCTTCTTGCAGAAGTCGGGCATAGCGTTGAAGAATGGCCGCCACGTCGGGATGATTAGGACCATTCGCTTCTTCTTTAAGCTTCAGGGCTCGCTCATATTGAGCCGCGGCTTTGTCATATTCTTTTCGATCTTCGTAATACGTGGCTAGACTGTAGAGACTACTTAAGAGCAGGGGGTTCCCTGGTCCTAAGCCTTCGGCGTTTTTGACGGTAGCCAATAATTGGTGTTCAACGGAAGAAGTGTCGGATTCTCCCGTTCCTACGGGAGTCGGGGGTTGAGAGGAGGGCAAGGGTCTTCGGGAATGGGGCGTACATGCACTGAGAATGCACATCAAGAGAGCGATGGACCATGCCATTCGTAAAGGGGATCGCATGTTCCAGTTCATAGAGTCAAACGCCGAGGGAATACGCATACGAGAAGTGTCAGTCAACAGATCTGAAATGATTCTATGAACTTGGGAGCTGTCCTCGCAAGCTCATAACTCCGTCTTTTTTCTTTTCAGTCAAAAAAATCATCGTGTTCAAAGTAGAGGAGTAAAAAATGACGGTCGTGTGGTGTTCGATCTCGGCCCATGGCTTTGGGCATGCCGCGCAATTAATGCCAATTTTAAATGAATTGGGAACCGTGATTGATGACTTGCAGGTGATTGTACGCACCCAAGTCCCTGCCGATTTCTTTCAACGGCACTTGCAGGTGAAGTGGGAACTTCAAGTAGCCCAACAAGATGTTGGCTGTATTCAACAAGGGCCCTTGGATCTTGATGTGGAGGCGACATGGGATGCCTATACCCAATTTCACACAAATTGGGAGCATAAGATTGTTGAGGAAGGCCGAGCCATTCGATCGGCCAAGGCGAATCTCGTGGTATCCAATATTTCCCATCTGGCCATAGCCGCCGCAGCCCAGGCGCATTGCCCGGTGGTGGGAATTGCCTCGCTCTCCTGGGATCGCGTGTTAGAGCCGTATATGCACGACCATTCCCTAAGCCACCGTTCAATTCTCGAAACCATTCGAAACGGATATGCCCTGGCAGATCATCTCATCCGGCTGCATCCGGGCATCGAGATGCCGGCGTTTCCATCGATGGATGATGTGGGGCCCTCTGTGCCTCTCATGAAGCCGAACTCACACGATTTACGGAAAATCTTGGGGGTCGCAGAGAACGACGTAATTGTACTGATTGCTTTTGGCGGTATACCACTCAACAGCCTTCCAATTAAGGCGATGGAATCAATAGCCGGGCTTCACTTCCTGGTCGGCGACCTGCCACTCTTTCAATCCTCTGTACGAGTGCATCGTCTCGAAGACCTGGCCATTCCCTTTTCGGAAATCATCAAGCAGGTCGATATCATCATGACCAAGCCTGGGTATGGGACAGTCATGGCCGCTGTGCACTTTGGAAAAGCGTTGGTCTACGTTCGCCGTGGAAATTTTGTTGACGAACAATGTCTTGTGGATTATACCCATCGACATGGACGGGGCATGGAACTCTCCCGTGATGACTTTGAATCTGGAAATTGGGAAGCGACTCTTCGAGCCGTGCTCCAGGTGCCGGATCCACCAGAGCCTCCTCCCTTGCCGGGCAATAGCGCCGCTGTTCGTCTGCTGAGAACCTATTTGCAATCCTGAAGGGGGAGAGATCCTGGTCCCGCCTAGGTGTTCTCTGGAATGAGGGGAGGGTCAGGGTCGACAGTGAGGGCTTCAATCGTATTGAAAATGTGAGATTCATGTAAATCTCGTTCTTTCCAAAAGACTCCGATCACCTCCACAGAAAGATCCAGGGAAATCGATGGAGCGCCTTGCGTTCGATCGTGCCGACCAAAGACGACAACCGATTGGTTGCCATCTGCAAGACGAAACACAAAATTGATAAACAGCTCTGATTCGTCAAGATGAAGTTCCGGTTGTGTGACAATCCCTCGAACGGCCACAAGGCGTTGATGGTAGGCCGCTCCGTTACTGAGAAGCTTGGTAATAGAGACGTGTTCGGGTGGTATGGTAAAAGTAGAAAGGCGGGGTCGAGGGGAGGAGGTCAGCCAGAAAAAAGAGAGCGAGGAGGGGAAGGGGCTTAACTTCTGGTCCGATCCCGTGGGGAATGCCGGCGGAAGGGCATTGCCGGTCCCAACCACCAAGAGAAGAATCCCGGCTCCTGTCAACAGACTCTTGGAGCAATAGGACATAGACGTGTTGCCATCCTTCACAGAAAACGCGCAAAGCTGATTGAGGGTGGAGAATTGATCAAATTATTATGGCATAACGAAGTGAACGAGTTAATGGTGTAAGGAAACACTCGAATGGCAATTTTGAATTATTATGCGGTTCTTGGGGTCGCTCTTCAAGCATCGCAAGAAGAGATAAAAAAAGCCTATAGGAAATTAGCTCTTCAATTTCATCCGGACCGGAATCGAGGCGATCGACAGGCGGAGCACAAAATTCGAGAAGTGAATGCCGCCTATGAAATTTTGGGTGATCCGGAAGCTCGAAAAACCTATGATCGCTTACGGCTGGGATATGTGGAGCCGATGGTACACCGACGGGATACGGAACCGGAGCCCGATGAATCCGTTTCTCCATCGGTGGTCTTGCAACGAATGGAAGACACCCTCAGGGAAGAATCCCGCAAGCAACTCTTTATGGTGCTGATGCGCAATACACAGAAAATCAAAGAAGAATTAGAAATTATTCGGGAGCGGGCCATTTGTGCCCAGGGGTACGACACCTTTTTGGAAAAAGTTGTCATGCAACGGGGCACGGAAGTGTTAGAGGAACTCGTGTCCGAGGAGCTGAAACAACGACGAGAGCGTCTCGTGGATGTGGCCGTGGAAATGGTGTGCTCGGCGGTCCCAGGTTCGATTCGTGAGTCCGGTCAAATGGATCAGGTCCGGCGAAGCTTAGGCGAGGCCTATCAGGAAGGATGGATTCAAGGATATGAGCAGGCCTGCGAACTTCTGTATGAGCGGCGCTAACCAAGCTGGAGGGGGTGCAAGAGAGGGCGAAGGGTGGCAGGGACATGAAAGAAGTAAATAAAAAGCCCGGCCTCGTGAAAGAGCCGGGCGTCACCAAATGAGGTGTTTCGTCTTCACGAATCTCAGCGGTCAAAAGGGGAAGGGGATTGCTGAAATGAATTGTTGTTTGAGGTTGGACTGGTTGATGTGGCCAATGCCTGAGCCTCCTTCGACAAGGTTACCTGGTCCTGGATGGGAGGCGTGGGTCCCCGTTCTCGTTGGCCTCTAGCTTTGTCGCCGTCCTCATCGGATTTAACGGCGGTCACGTGCTTTCGTGCATGAACCTCCGATGATGCGGGTTGTAGAAATTGAATGGCTCCCACTTCTGGTAATGTCATAATCGGTACTCCCTCTCTCTACCGAATGAAGTTGCAACTGCACTTCCATTCTCCTTGTCGGTATCTAATTAAATTGCTTGCGAGGCGGGAAGGGGGGGTGAAACCCAAAGTCATGGTACACGGACCATCTTCCAAGAAGTTCAAACGATCAGATGTAACGCACGCAAGCTCGCATGTAAGCTAATGAATAGGAAAGAAATTGTTAATAGGAGAGGAGCCAGAGGAAGCCTGGGGCTTCTTCCTGAACATTTGAGAGATGATGATAGGGTACTTTTCCTGTGTTGTATTGTGATCTCAGGACTGCAAAATGTGATCTGACGCCCTCACACGAAACTCCTTGGCTGATGTGGAGTCGTGATTCCAACTTACCCTTGCATATCCAGATCCCAGAATGTCAAGAAACGACTCGCGCCTCTTCTAGCTGCTCACCAATTTCAATCTTGATTCATCCTCACGCCGGTTCATCCTCGTGCCTGCGGGGAACATGTATGGCAATGAATAAATCTGCAAATGAAAGGAGGCCCTCCAGATTTCATCGCGCATCGCGTAGCAGGAAAAAACTATTGATGGGCGAATGCAGTAACCCCGACAACAACACACTATGTAACATATAAAAAAGAGATCTGGGCGTAGAACGCGAAGAGGGATCGTTCCTGCAAGTGCAAGAGCTTTTTTGTTCATTAAAGCCGAATGGTATATATTAAAGATTTGGTGTTTGGATGCAAATCGATTATTCTTGCTCTGTTAGTGATCATCCTAGTTCAGGAAGCCCTGTTCTCATTGAGGTAAGAGTAAAGAACGAACAGATCTGATTGGTGTCTGAGCATATTCGTGTTTGCTTTTTTCCCAGGATGAAGGAGCGATGGCCAATCCGTGTTCACAGCCTACCAGTAAAAATCTTGTTTCTGCTGGCACCGGGTCCAGTCTGAGGTTTTCAAGTGGACAAATCGGCCTTTTAAGGCAGATGGCTCGGGAATCCAGGACAGGGTTCATGGTGCCCAGCTTTCGAAAAAAACCCGAGTCTTCTCAGGGGACGATTGCGCTTTTCTCGGGTCCCAGCGGTACGGGAAAAACGATGGCCGCGGAAATCATGGCCCGGGAGTTAAGGTTTTCGATGTATCGCGTGAATCTCAGTCAGGTTTTCAGCAAGTATATCGGGGAGACGGAAAAGAATCTGGCCCGTGTATTGAAGACTGCCGAAGCGAAGAAGGCGGTGTTGCTGTTTGATGAGGCCGATGCCTTGTTTGGAAAGCGGAGCGAGGTGAAAGATAGTCATGATCGATATGCGAATATCGAGGTCAGTTATGTATTGGAAAGGTTGAAGGCTTACCCCGGTCTGGTCATTCTGGTTTCCAATCAAAAGGTCGACCTTGACCCTCAATTGGGGTGTTTCTTGAAATATCACCTGAATTTTTCTTCTCCGTCTTCCTCGCCTCACCTGAAAGGACGATGATTTGTCAGACGCTATCTGCTGAATGGTGGACGTCCAATTAGCAGGATTTGTGTTAACCGACCACTTGTATGTGGCGTACCGTTAGTGTGGTGGTGGTAAAGTCTTCCTCCACCAATCCCTCGAGAAGAAGCGGCCGGTCGTTTGTGAGTAATGGCCCGTACCGCTGAAACGTGGCGGGGAACAACGTGGCATCGTACAGGCCAGTGGTATCTTCCAGGGTGATAAATTCCATTGGTTCGCCACGGATGGTCGATGCGGATTTTTCTGTGATCAGCCAGCCAACCATCGTCACCCGGCGGCCGATATGCGCGGTCATCTCTGTCGCGGGGGTGATCTTCAGGCCTTGTAAGTGTTTCGCATAGAGTGTCAACGGATGGCATCGGAGGGGGAAGCCGAAGAGGTCGATCTCATGCTGAATCATCTGTTCTGTGACATACTCGTTGGGAATCGGGAGGCGACGAGCGGTTGGCAGCAGCGGGGTGACGTGTTGTGCCGCTGCTTTGGGTGAGGAGAGCCCACAGGTTGGATGCTCGGCATAGATGCGCCAGAGCAGGCCAGGGCGAGTGACCTCTCCAGCAATGGCATCGAAGCAGCCTGCCAGAATCAACAAACGAGTCTGGGCCGGTTCGGGGGTGAGGCGGGTCAGAAAATCGTGAAACGATTGAAATGCGCCGCGGCGATGCCGTTCTTCGAGAAGACGATCAACGAATCCCCGTGCTAATCCCTTAATTTGCATCAAGCCCATGCGGATGGTTGTTCCCGCTCCCTCGTATCCCCACACGCTGGTATTGATGTCTGGGGGGAGGACGGTCAGTCCCATCCGGTGGGCTTCCGACAGATAGGCGAAAGAGGAATAAAACCCGCCCTGATTGCTGATGACGGCGGCCATGAATTCAGCAGGATAATGCGCACGAAGATAGGCGGATTTACACGACACCTGGGCATAACTGGCCGAATGCGGCTTACAGAAACTATAGCCCGCAAAACTCATCGTCATGGCCCACACCCGCTCAATCGTTCGCGCATCCACGCCCCGCGCGCGCGCGCCGTCGAGAAACTGGCGTTGGTAATCGCGAAGCTGTCGTTGCTTATGTTTCTTGCTGAGGACTTTCCGGAGTTGATCGCCGTCTTCCACGGAAAATCCTGCTAGGCCCATGGCTACTTTGGTGACGTCTTCTTGATACACCATAATGCCGTGGGTTTCCACGAGCACGTCTTCCACCAACGGATGCAGAGGACGATAAGCTTTGCCATGTGCCCGCCGGACAAATTCTTGAATGAACCGGTTTGCCGCGGGACGAATCAACGATGAGACGATGATGAGATATTCAAAGACGTCGGCGCATGCGCGCCGATGGGCGGGCATGCCCGTCCAGAGTTTTCTCAGGAGCAGGCGGGTGGCGGGCGATTCAATATAAAAACATCCGATCGTCTCGCCTCGTTGAATGAGCTGTTGGGTCTTGGGATCGTGTATCGGGTCCCACGTGGCATAGTCGATATGTCGGCCCGTGTTTGCGGCAATTGCCGCAATGGCATCTCGAATGACGGCCAGGGATCGATTGCCCAGAAGATCGATTTTGACTAGGCCGGCATCCTCCGTTTGATCTTTTTCCCATTGAATGACCGGTACACCCTTGGCTGCCACTTCTACCGGCACATAGCGGCGGAGGTCGTCAGGGACAATGACGATGCCCCCGCAATGCAGCGACAGGTGACGGAACCGTCCTTGGAGTTGACGGGCGAGTTTGAGAATTTCTGGCCACGGTTCGTGCAAATCAGTGAACCTCGAGGCTCCATCATGGTGTGAGCCTGTTCTCTTGCCATGGTGTGGTGGTGAAGACGGCGAAGAGCCAGATCTGCCATCTTCTCGTATGGCGTGAGGGCGGGCCGTCTGCCGGGTCGCGGATTGGTTGCATGGGGAGGCGCAGGCATGTTGAGCCGGAAGGTCGGTGAG
>JAOUGQ010000292.1 GCA_029865515.1 Nitrospirota bacterium | reverse complement strand
TCCCTGGCGATTTTTTTCGCTTCGGTGACGACGCGGGAGGGTGTCATCACGTTAGCAGGATGGTTGCACAGATCGCGGACGAAACAGGTCGCTTCACCAAGAATTTGTCCACGTTTGGTACCTTCCTTGACCTCCTCCAAGCCGGAGCTGGAGGTGGCGAGTACCGTGCAGGATTGCAAGGTGTGGTTGTCGTTCGAGTGGTCGGTGCGGTACTCATTAAACCGATAATCCCCCAGAATCAATCCTTCTACCATTGCTTG
This sequence comes from Nitrospirota bacterium, assembly GCA_029865515.1. Taxonomy (GTDB): domain Bacteria; phylum Nitrospirota; class Nitrospiria; order Nitrospirales; family UBA8639; genus Nitrospira_E. Next base: position 3,841 of record JAOUGQ010000292.1, on the reverse strand, counting down.
GGCTACATCCTTCAAATGGCCAGTGGCTTTAGGGACATCCGGCATCACACAGACGATCCCTTTGGCCTTCACACTTCGAGCGCGTTTGACGGCGGTGCCCATGGCCTGTCGAATCCGTTCCAATGTCACCGTCTCACGTGATCCGAGACCGACGAGCAGCACGCGTTTAGCGGACAGTTTCCCATCAATATGCAGCAATGCCGTATTATTCGGCTTCCCGGAAAATTCCCCGCTTTTGCGTAAGTGGCCCAATTGTCCACCGAGTTTCTGATCGACCGGCCGAACGGCTTTGCTCCAGGTTTTTTCTTGTTCATACTCCAAACACACCAACACATCCGCTGTCACAGTGGTGGCTTCACCACTCTTTACATGAATATTCATACGCCTCCCTCAATAAATAAATCGCCCATTACTTTACCGTCACACGATCCTTCTTCCCGGTGCCTTACACGCCGCGGGTTTGAGGATCCCAGATCACCTTATGTAATTGGAGTTGAAAGCGAGCGGGGAGTCGATCTTCGAGAATCCATTCAGCCAAAGATTGAAGATCAAGTGCTCCGAAGACGGGACTCAAGTGCACGGGACACCGGTCTCCCAACTCATACCGTTTCACGATATCTCTCGCCCACTCGTAATCACCCCGATCCTTCAACACAAATTTCACTTCGTCTTTTCCGGATACATGCGTAAGGGTATCCCACCGCATGCGGTCCGTCATGCCACTCCCGGGGCATTTCACATCCAGAATAATGGAAACCCGTTTATCCACATGGGAAATATCAAACGCCCCGCTGGTTTCCAGCATCACCTGAAATCCGGCCTCGCACAATTGTGTTAACAATACCAGACAGCCGGGTTGATGCAACGGTTCCCCGCCGGTCACCTCGACGAGAGGGCAACCATAGGAATGCACCTTCGCCATGATGGCCTCCATCGGCATCGTGGTTCCACCGTAAAAGGCATACTCCGTATCACACCAGGTGCAACGGAGCGGGCAACCGGTTAACCGGACAAACACGCATGGTTGCCCCACACGGGTCGATTCACCCTGAATGCTATGGAAGATTTCGGTGATATTCAGGGAAGGCAGTATGGTCATGAGAACTCCCAACTCCACGCACGCATCAGATGATATTGTACTGAAAGTTGGTGCTTGTGTGGAGGGGAAAAGTGGCGTGGAGGCAGTCCGGGAAGAGCGATCGTTAAAAGGTTGTGTCGGGTTGAGACAAATTTGTTGATCGTGTGAGGCGAATAGGGAGGGGAGTCTATTGAACGAAAAGGCTCGGAGAATCTGGCCAAATCCGGCGCAATCGTAAGTAGGTCTAGCTTATCCCGGACCGGCTTCCTACGCCCATTGCGTAATAGGCCATCCCTGCCGGCGGGCAATACGGGCCATGCCGCGAATGGGATTGACCACAAAGGGATGCCCAACCAGTTGCAGCGCATGAAAGTCGCCCGGGCTATCGCCATAGGCATAGCTGCGGCTCAGGTCCAGATTATAACGGGCAGCCAGGCGCTCCACATGCCGGCCTTTCCCTTCCCCGTAGGGCAGGGGGGCAAAGACGTTTCCTGTGTACAGCCCGGCCTGGGCTTCCAGCCTGGCACCAAATACCAACTTGACTCCGAGTGTGGCCGCCAGGGGCCTCACTAAAAATTCAGGTGATCCGCTGACGAATGCCACCACATGTCCCGCATCCTGATGACGGGACAAGCGGCTCAAGGCCCGGGTTGAGACCCGTGGAACCACATATAACTCCACGTACTCGCTGGCAAACTGTTCAATGAGGGAGACATCATGTCCCATCAGATACAACTTTTTCCGCCGGAGAGGACTCAGCGAAAATGGCGGCATCTGCCGAATAGCATACTCAACACTGTGCCACAATTCCGGCCAGCCCACGACGCCGTCTTGCCAGAGATACCGGAAAAATCCGATTTCAATCGACGCACCGGGAATCAACGTGTTGTCCACGTCGAAAAATGCACCGATCCAGTGCTGGGAATGGGCCAGGGGGGCAGGGGAAGATGCGGAGCGGATCATGTGAGCAGAATTCAAAGACAAAAATGCCAAGTAATGAGCGAATGGTCGCGATTCTACCCCTCTCTCCATGCGTTGACAAGGACAACGAGAGGTTTCATAATCTGCCTGTTCGTGCCGAAGTGGTGGAATGGCAGACACGCACGTTTGAGGGGCGTGTGGGGAAACCCATGCGGGTTCAAGTCCCGCCTTCGGCACCAATACACCTTACCGACTTTCAATTGTCTCCGTCATCAGTGGTGCACTATCAGGAAATGTGTGGCACCAATCCTTTCTATTTAGTTCTTCCTTCGAAAATCCACAGGTAACCCGTTAATGGGTTATGATTTATCGTAACTTACAAAAAAGAGAACCGGTCTACGGTCTCTAGGCTTTTCTTTGTGGATATAAAAAAGCGGAATGCAGGGCATGTAATGAAACGCGGGTGGTATTCACGGCGGGTGTTTCCCAAATTGTTAAATTGGAGTATGGTCCAATCGGGTTTTATCCCCCTGCGGCAGTCGTTGTTAGCGCAGGCGTCAGGAGCAGTACTGGAAATCGGGTTTGGAACTGGAGCCAATTTTAAATTCTACCCGTCTCATGTCCCTTCTTTAACAGCCATTGATCCAAATCCCGGGATGGTCCCACTGGCTCGCTCGCATCTGGCGGAGGGGGTGGTTTCGGTTCATCTGGCTCTGGCTTCTGCGGAATGGCTCCCATTTCCCTCTACCTCCTTCGATACGGTTGTCAGCACCATGACGCTTTGCAGTGTTCCTCATCTTTCGAAGGCTCTACAAGAAATGCTTCGGGTTGTGAAACTCGGTGGACGGTTATTGTTTTTGGAACATGGGGAAAGTCCGGATCGTTCGGTTCGCCGATGGCAGGATGGTCTCACGCCGGTTTGGAAACACCTGGGAGATGGCTGTCATTTAAACCGTCCGATCGCTGAGGTCATTCAGGAGCAGTGCTGGAAGGTCACTGCGCTTGATCGTTTTTATCTCCCCGGTGTTCCCAAGCCTTTCGGATATTTCTATCAGGGGGTGGCGGTGAAGAGCTGAAAGCCTGGTTCCTGCCCTTCCATTTCCCCCGGTTTCTTTATACATTGAATGTGGTGGTGAGACGGGCTGGATTGTTGATTATTCCTTTCTCTGAAAGCCGAAAAATTCCCGTGACGAACTTACGATCACCTGCCTGCATGAGGGTCTGTGGCGCCATAAGTGGAATTATCCTCTGGCTGGGGTTTTCTGGCGTTTTTCCTTCCTCTGCGGAGGAGACCGATGTCTCCCTTGAGGTTCCGTCTATCGCTCAGGATTCTGCCGAGGAGCATCTGCGGTTGGGAGTTGATTTTTTTCTCACGGATGAACTGGATGTGGCCATCGATGAGTTTCGGGAGGCGGCTCGGCAGCGGCCCGGCTATGCCGATGCCTATCAAAATCTCGGCGTGGCTCTGGCCAAAACGGGGGATTTAACCGGGGCACTTGCGGCCTGGTCTCAAGCGGAACGTCTTGATGTGCAGGGTGGGTCGTTGCGTTATCACTTGTCAGCCCTGGTTTCCTATAACTATGGCATCTCCCTGGTGCGTGATGGCCGGCTTGAGCCGGCTATGGAGCAGTGGCAGGCGGCGCTTCGCATTCAGCCTGATTTTTCGGAGGCTCATTATGCCTTGGGATTGGGGTATTTGGCGGCAGGCAATCCCGCGCCGGCTGTAGCTCATTTTCAAGAGACGCTTCGCTACGCGTCCGATTGGCCGACTGCCTATGAAGCATTGGGGTTGGCCTATTATGAATCACATGAATACCTCCGGGCTGAACAGGCCTGGCGTCA
>JAOUGQ010000291.1 GCA_029865515.1 Nitrospirota bacterium | reverse complement strand
TTGGTGGAGCGGAATATACAGGCCGGGAAAACCGTCACCACACGAAGGATGGGGCCTCCGTTGCCATTGAGCCAACGAAGGATCACGTGGCGGTTGCTAAGAATGAGACGTCCCCTCCCGTTGATCGTCAGGTTGTTCAGGTATCGGATGATAAACAGGTGGCATCCACCCGGCAGGAACCCCTGTACCGGCCTCCACAACGAGGGGCTCCCGGAGGACGGGTCGGTGGAGGCACCAGAGGTCCTTCCATGGCTTTCCCGTTACTGTGGGCCTTGGTCCCGGATCACGTGGGATTGTCCACTGAGGCGCAACCACAATTGGTGTGGTACCTGTCCAAGGCGACGGCGTATCCTTTGGAATTTACCGTGATTGACGAGACCGGGGTGACACCGATTCTTGAGAAGCGGCTTTCCTCTCCGGTTGAAGCCGGGGTTCATGTCATTCGGTTGGCAGACTATGATCTCAAGTTGGAGAAAGGAAAAACCTATCAATGGTTTGTGTCTTTGATCTCCGATCCTGCCCATCGCTCAACCGATATCATTGTCGGAGGCATGATCCGGGTGGGTGATGTGCCCGCCTCGTTGGGGGAGAATGTGCGGAACGCCACGCCGGTTGAAGCGACCAGATTATTGGCGCAAGCGGGATTCTGGTATGACGCCATGGGCGTGATTTCCACCAGTCTCCAGAGTCATCCTGCAGATGCCGAGATGCATGCTCTTCGAGCGTCGTTGCTCGAAGAGGTTGACTTAAGCACGCCCGCTCAGGTGGATCGCCAGCATGGATTATAACTGCGGCTGTTTGAAAGCGGGATTTGGATATTCCTGTGAGCAAATCCGCCAAGGGTCTGTCCAGGTGGGTGGTGACAGGAGTAAGAAATTCTCCGTGTCCGTGATGCCCGCTATTTCTTGAGCCTGACCTTTCAGTCGTAGGAAAGCAGGTTCTCTCGCCCCCTTTCACCATACCCGCAGTTAGAGAACCTGTCCCCGCCTTAATGGCGGGGACAGGTTTTCATTTTTAGAATATTGAATAATCCGGCCATCGGCGTTTTCGCTATTTGGCTGTGCTCGCGTCCTCGACCGGACGTTCCGCCTCTCCCACTCTGGCTTTCTGCCTGACCACGTTTTTTCTGCCCTTCCCCTCTCACATCACTTCACTGCAGGCATGGGTTCCTTCTGGAGCCAGGCGGGCATTTCCGTACCGCGCGGTTTCCTCATCCGAATTAAGTTTCTTCCTGGTGGGCCGATACTGACTCCCAAGGGGGTGCCGAGCGAACTCAAACCAACAATGAAGCGTCATACCGATCCGTTCACAAAGACTTGCTGGTTCTTTCACGCTGCCATGTTTCTGTTCCCCCTGAATGGATTGAGTGGATTGCTGTTGGCATGGGCCATGGTGTGTGGGGTGCTATGGCCTCTCCCGGATTCTTTCGCGAATCCCCGGGACATTTTCCCTCCTTTCGTGAATTCCCGGTTTGTAGAGGACGAAGAAATTCATGATGCCTTGATTGTATCCCGACCGGTGCAATCTTTTGGAAATAAAACCGGTTCTCAGCCACTAGTCGAAAACATGCACCAGGACCCGGTGTTTGCCGACTTGTATTTTGATGAAGCCCGTTCTTTTATCCGGGGAGGCATCGAGGTGTTTCTTTACGAAACCGTGGCTCTTCTCAAACAGGAAAACCGGTGGGGATTAAGAATTGAAGGGCATTGCGATTCACGAGGCACGTCCGCTTACAACCTCGCCCGGGCAGATTACCATCTCACGCATCTCACGACGTTCCTGCACATGATGGGGATTCAGTCCGAGCGGATTCAGCTCGTGAATTTCGGACAGGACCCTCTTGCGTGTCAGGGTGTTGGTGAACGTTGCCAGGAGGATAACCTGCGGGCGGAACGAATTTTTTCGATTTTGGCCGTGGGGCAATCTCAACGGGGATGTCTGGCTCGATTACGGTTGGTGGCGGGGGAAGATGTGGACCGGGCGCTACGCTATTCCAGACGTTCCCCGTATTTACAGCGTATCCAAGTGGCTTCTCCTCATTCCTCCTCGTTCTAGCGGCTTTCCTGTCTCCCCCTTCTTTTCATTCTCCAGTCGATGAGCGTCAGCGCATTCATCGGCGAGCTGGTGTTGCGAATAACAGCTTGCCTGTCTGAATAGACTAGCAGGGTGTTGAAAATGCCCCCCAGCTGCGTTCTCAGCCCTTTGTCGTGCTCACGTATTCTCCTTCATACGCTCCGCTCGCCAAAGCGCCTGCGGCCTTGCTGGACAGGCCTTTTTGAACATCCTGCCTTGCTGATGGGTGACTGGACCGTGTTGTCTTAAGAGAAATGTTTTGAAGGGTTTTGAGTTTTTCAACCGCCTACTAGAGAATGTTCATGACGAATTGGACATGGAGGCCATGGTCCTGCATATTTCCTCCCGGCGGCGGGTCCGTCACATGATTCAGCTGTTGCCCCCAATACACGTTCGCAAATGCTCGATTAAAGAAGCCGAGGCGAACCCCGGCCCCTATGCTGGCCAGGGTTTCGGGGTCCGGAGTGGGGAATTGTGCATTCCAGGAGCGTCCGACATCGATGAACGGTGCAAAATGCACAGTCAAATTGGGTCCCATGACGGAGGGGAGTACTGGAATGCGTGACTCGACAGAAAACAGGAAGGCGTTATCCCGCACCAGGGTGTTTTCCCTGTAGCCTCTCACGCTATACCGGCCGCCGACTGCAAACTGCTCGAGCGGGAATAAGCTGTCATTGGATATCTGAAGGGCAAGGCTACTGAGGAACTCGATGCCTATGGGGTCCACTCGCCGAACCCATTGAGCCTGGCCCAGCCAGGCAAAAAAGTGGGAATCTGGATCATCCGAGCCTTGTCGATTGTTGGTGGCATCCAGCACATCCAACCCCACGCTGAATCGTGAGCGAAAGGCCAGAACCTGCATGGGTTCGCGATGGACCCATTCCTGTGCAAACCGAAGGGCGGATACCTTGGACTTTCCGTTTGAGGTGGTTCCCGGCGTAAAGGAAAATCCTGTTCCGTCAAGCGTATTCTCGTTCTGGAGATGTTCTCCAATCAACGAGATGGCCACTTCATCCGTGATGGTCCGGTACAGCGGCTGCCGGATGGCGATGGTGAAAATTTTTGATTTGCTTTCAATATTCAGCTGATTGAAGGGTTTTGATACCACACTGTAATCATTCTGCCGATAGTGTAATTCCAGTGTGGTGTCCCGGGCCGTGAACGGGACAATGTAAGAGGTGTCGATGAGGGGATTCACGCCCTTGGATTCGCCAAAGGTGAAGAGAAATTGGTCTCCAATGCCGAACCCGTTATCGACCGCGATCGTACCCAGCCCCCGTTCGGCTCCAACGGTTGGCGCTTGATAGTTGTTGAACTCTACCCACGCTCTGAATGGTGAGGCCTCTTGCACTCGTGCATGGAGCACGGCCTCTCCGGGTTTCAAGCCGGGTTTGAGTTCCGTGTTTAACCGTTCAATCCTCGGGTCTTGAAGCAGAATCTGCAGGCGCTCCTTCAGCGGTCTGATATTGAAGGGGGGACCGGCATCAAGCGCGATGCGATCTTCCAAGTAGAACGGCAGGAAATATTTGTTTCCCTCGATTTTGATATCTGTCAATTCCCCTTCAATGATCTGAAACGTAATCTCTCCTTCCTTCACAGCCTGGTCGGGAATGACGGCGCCGGAATTCACGTATCCCTTGTTGACATACAAAAGGGTGAGAGCGCGACGGAGTTCTTCCAGATCTTCGGTCGACAGCTCTCGATTTTCATAGGGAGCGGTCACTTTCGCGATCTCCTCTGCTGTAAAGACGGTGCTTCCCTCAACGTGAATTTTACGGACCATGATGCGCAGTTGAGGAGCACGTTTTTCCTGCAATTCAGGAAATGTATCAACCGGCGGTAAGATGAGTTGGGGCGGAGACGTGGGTGGGAGAGGCTCTTTCTTCTGAAGCGGGGGCGGCTCCCCGGAGCGACCGGTCGGATCCAGCACGGTTGGAGGGGGGACGGCGGGAGGACTTTGTCCCATGCTCAAGGACGGATGAAGCGCTGTCAGGAAAAATGAGAAGAGCCCAATCCCAATGATACCCAT
>JAOUGQ010000290.1 GCA_029865515.1 Nitrospirota bacterium | reverse complement strand
AAAACCGAGGTCGCCATGCGTGCCGCCTTTAAGGCGATTCAGGCCAATCGGCAGGTGGCCGTCCTTGTTCCCACAACACTCCTGGCTCAGCAACATTTTGAAAATTTTTCGGTGCGGTTTGCCCCTTTCCCGGTCAAAATCGGCATTCTGTCACGCTTCCAATCGACCAATGAAATCAAAGCTACGCTGAAAGATCTGGCTGCCGGTTTGATCGACATTGTGATCGGAACTCACCGGGTCGTGCAAAAGGATGTGGTTTTTAAACAATTAGGACTGGTGGTTATCGATGAAGAGCAATGGTTTGGTGTCCGCCATAAAGAACGGCTGAAACAACTCCGGACCCAGGTCGATGTGCTCACCCTGTCAGCGACCCCGATCCCCCGAACCCTGCAAATGGCCTTTTCGGGAGTGAGGGACTTATCCGTTATCGAAACCGCGCCGCCGGGTCGGTTGGCGGTGGAAACCCAGGTCCTCCGCTTTGATGCGACCGTGGTGCGGGAAGCCATTCGCCGTGAACTCGCCCGGGGAGGCCAGGTCTACTACGTGCACAACCGGGTGGAAACCATGGAGCAAACCGGGGCCTGGTTACAGGAACTGGTCCCCGAAGCGCGCGTACTGATGGCACATGGCCAAATGAACGAACAACTATTAGAACGGGTGATGTTACAATTTTTCCATCAGGAAGCCGATGTGCTCCTGGCCTCCGCCATCATCCAATCCGGGTTGGATATTCCTAACGCCAACACGATATTGGTCGACCGGGCGGATCTATTCGGCCTCTCCCAACTGTACCAACTCCGCGGACGAGTCGGACGAAGCGGCCAACAGGCCTTTGCCTATCTCTTCATTCCCAACGAGGAAACCCTGAGTACGGACGCGCAAAAACGCATGAACGCCATTCAAGAATTTGCGGAATTAGGCTCCGGATTCCGGATTGCGGCCGCTGATCTTGAAATCCGGGGAGCAGGGAATTTACTAGGGAAACAACAGTCCGGCAATATTGCGGCCGTGGGCTTGGACCTGTATTTACAAATGGTGGAGCAGGCTGTTCAGCAACTCAAAGGCCAGGAAGTGGTCGAGGAATGGGAGCCCACCCTCCAACTCGACGTCTCGGCCTTCATTCCCGAAGAGTATGTGGAAGACGCTTCTCAACGATTGGGTCTCTATAAACGGCTATCCGGGAGTGAACGGTTAGGGGATCTGGCGTTATTGTATGGAGAGACTCTTGACCGGTTTGGATCGCCACCCGCTCCGATGGAACGCCTCTTTGAAGTCATGCAAATCAAAGTCCTGGCCAAGGCCTTAAAACTCGAATATGTGGAAGTCCGTGGCGGGATGATGAATCTGCGTTTTCATGAACAGGCCAAACTTCCCGAACAGGGACTTCGTTCATTAATGGAAAGCTGGAAGGATCGTCTGGAATTTCTCTCTCCTCGCGCTTGTCGCCTGACCCTGCCGGAGCAGGACTGGGCGGCGATGTATCCCAGGGCCAATACCATTTTGCAGGATCTCTATCAGTCCATGAAACAGGAAGAAGTGGGAACCTAGAGGATGAAGAGTGTTTGCTTGAATCTGACAGCCTGGTCTTCGAAGATACTCACGGTGTGGACGCTACTGAGTCTGTTCCTCTTTCCGGCTGTGGGCCTGAGTTTCACCGATCGCATCATTGCGATTGTCAATAAAGAGGTCATCACCCGGTCGGATCTTGAACACGAAATACAGGATGAGTACAAGCGCCTCAAGGCCAAATTTCACGGAGAAGAACTGGAAAGGCGGTACCGCCAAAAACAACGGGAAGTCCTGAACCACCTCATAGAAGATCGCCTCCAGATTCAAGAAGCCAAGGCCAAGGGTCTCGACGTCACCCAGGAGGAAATTGATGCCGCATTGCGACGCACTCCCCTGCCACCGACCCAAACCGAAGAAGAATTCAGCCATCAAATGCTCCTGAAGAAACTCTTTGACTTCGAAGTACGCCGGAATGTCGTGGTCGAAGAAGAAGAGCTCCGGCGGTATTATGACGCAAACCCCACGTTATTTCTCAACCCGCCTCAGTACCGCTTGAAGCAAATCCTGTTTGCCGGGAAAGAAGAATTTGAACGGGAGAGGGCCAAGAAGAAAGCGCAGGCCATTTATGCCGCATGGAAACCGGATACGGTGCTAGAGGACCTGGCCAGCCAACATTTTGTACAAGTCAGTGAATTAGGGTGGGTCCAGGAAAACGAATTGCTAGACCCTCTGGCCCAGGTGGTCAAAGACCTGGTGCCCGGCCAATTATCGCCACCGATTGAAACCCTTTTGGGATTTCATCTGTTGGTGGTGGAAGATATTCAGAAACCCCAACCGGTTCCGTTTGAAAACGTGGAACGGGAAATCCGTGGGACACTCATGAAGCAACGATCCGACGAAGCCTATCGAACCTGGCTGGCGGAGTTAAAACACAAAGCCTTTATCGAGATAAAGTTTTAACGGCGAGCAGGTCCCTCACCCGGTCTAACACCACTTGCTTCCCTTCCCCGGTGTGGGCCGACAGGAAAATCGGGTCTTCCGCAATTCCCAGCCCTTCCCGCAATTCCCGAACCGTGCTGTGGCGTTTGCCCCTCGTAACCTTATCGGCTTTGGTGGCGACCACCACCATGGGGATCTCTAATTGTTCCAACCACTCCACCATTCCTCGATCGGAGTCCTGCACCCGGCGGGAGTCCACCAGCACCACCACCCCCTGTAAGTTCTGGCGTGTCCGGAAATATTCCTCAATCAGGGGAATCCATTGCTCTCGAATCCGTTCCGGCACTTTGGCAAATCCATATCCGGGAAGATCAACCAGCATAAAACGAGGGCCGTTCGTGGCAATCTCAAAAAAATTGATCGTTTGCGTTTTCCCGGGAGTCTTCCCGACCTTGGCCAACCCTTTGTGATTCACCAGACAATTAATGGCCGATGATTTCCCGACATTAGAACGGCCAACAATCGCCACTTCCGGAAAGGTCGGTTTCAGAAATTGTTCAACGACCCCGCAACTCGCCTTGAATTCAGCAGAAAATATTTTAAACGCTCCCACGAATCGTTCCTCGTTTCTTTCTCAGAATACCAGAGAGGTTGATGTGCTCACCAAGAGAATATGGGATGGGACCTACCAGGGAGTGTAGAAGTTCAATCTCCGATTGGCAACGAAAAGGTCTTGAGGGTAGATGTGAATAGTACAAATCACGCAAAAGAAAGCGAATCAGGAAAAATAAGGATTATTAAACAACGATGTTCAGGCAGATCATGGGAAAACCTGTTTGCAATGCGTACGTCTTTGCCGTACAATATGCGTACATGAGATTATCCGTTCTGTGCGTCACCGTGGCTTGAACCGCCTCATTGAAGAGAATCAGACCAGAGGCATAAGGCCCGATCTGGTGAACAGGATACGGAATGGGTTGACAGCGCTGATTCTGGCTGAAGATATGAGCGCGTTTCGAGCCTCAGCTCCCCACCGGGTTGGCGAGTGCATCAACTCTCAGGGGATCGCAAGGACACATGGAGCGTGTCGACGTCTGGCAACTGGCGAATCACCTTTGAAGAGGAGAATGGATATTTAGATCTGTTGAATTTAAAGGATTATCATTGATGAAGAAAAAAGGCATAAAAATAGGGATGAAGCCATCCCATCCGGGGGCGTTTATCAAGACCGAAGTGCTTGATGAACTTGGGCTTAGTGTGACGAAAGCCGCGGATGTTTTAGATGTGCGCCGCGCCACCCTGTCGGATTTGGTGAACGAAAAAGCCGCGCTCTCGCCGGAAATGGCCTTACGATTGGAAAAGGCATTTCATCTCGATATGGAAATGCTGCTCAGAATGCAAGCATGGTTTGACGCAACAGAGATGCGAAAACAGGCAGGAAAAATCAAGATTGCCCCCTATGTGCCTGCTTAAAAGAACCGCTATTTGGAAGGAGCGCTCAGACCATGCCTAAACGAAAATTACGAACTGGTCTTCCCCCGGTTTCACGGACAGGTTAAAGAAGACTTTTGAAAGTGTTGCTCCCTAAAGTTCTTTGGGGCCAGCCCCTGCGTAAAGGAATGGCTCCGCTGCTGATTGTAAAACCGCTCGATATAGTCAAAAAT
>JAOUGQ010000289.1 GCA_029865515.1 Nitrospirota bacterium | reverse complement strand
ATGATGGATGCGATGGTTGGCTGCCCACCATAACGGACCACGCTGCACGGAGCTTGCGCCAATCACCCCGAAAATAAATTGCAGGGTACGCGATGTGCGAAAGGATTTATGGGAAAAATAGCGGTGATAAAATCCGGTAATGGCGAACATGCGCAAGGCATAGAAAAACATGGCGGTCCCCACAGCCACTGGACTCCAGCCCACCCAGAACAGCCCCAGGACGGCAACATGCATTCCAATGAACGGAATAGTGCGAAGCCAATCGACCCCGCTGGCAACCTGATCCGAATTTTCATCACTCCCACTATAACTATCGAACCAACGTAGCAAAGTCGTCCAGCGGGATACCGTTGCCTCTTCATTCAATGACATGGTGTCTCCTCCTGACTCTTCTTAGCTCGTTGTGTAATCCCAACGTTGTGGAACTTTTTGAACTTGAGTAATGTCATAGCCCTGGGCTGCGATCATGTCCAACAAGCCCTGATACTCATCCTCGGGAATTGTCGGGGTGCGGGCCATGATCCAGACGTAATCCCGTTTGATCCGGCCGATAATGGTTTGGCTGTAATCATCATCGACAAACACAATCCGGTAGTCCGCCGTGAATGGCCAAAGAAACTGCATGCCCCACACCGCATTGGATGCTTTGTCAACCACGAAACCCGTCGGGTGGTAGGTCTTCTCTGTTCCGTCGAACCCCCCTTCGCGAAAGGTAAAGGTCGTGGCAATAGTCCCATCCTCATCAAGCCGGTAAGATTCCATGGCGTTGAAGGCCCCGGTTTCAATCAAAGTCGGAATATTCGCAATCACGTACCAATCACCCATGAATCGCTGCAGATCCACGTGACGAGCAGTCTGAATGGGAGGGTGACTACTACAGCCCACGAGACCGGCCAGAAGTCCCAAAGCCATCATTAATGAGGATTTCATAGGCCTGGTTCCTTACTGAAGTTCATAACGTAACTTTTTGCCTTCCTGAGTAGTCGAGTGTAATCCTACCCACTCGTCGTTCATGGTGTGCCAGAGATCAATGGTGAACTTGTCACTGATGATTCGACGATGCTGAGTAGGGGTGGGGGTTCCACGCACGGCGAGTGTTTCTTCTGCCACAGTCTGGATCTCTATCGGCTGCAGTTCGCCTGTCTGCGAATTGAGCAGGCGATTGCTCTGAAACCAGGCTGGATTCCAGTAGGCAAAGGTTTTGACGCATCCTTTCAAGTGTTGTTCTCCATTATGGGTTTGTAACCGTAACTGTCCATCCTTGAAGGTTCCCTCCACAAAAAAAGATTCACCATTGTCATTGGTCTTTGCTCGAATCTCCTTAAGGCATCCCCCTTCCCAAAGTTCCGAATTGGTGTGCCGGTAACTGTAGAAGGTTATGAGAAAATATTTCACATCGAACTCGGCCTCTATGTCGATCCGAGTGCGTGTTCCTTCCGCGGACACGGCAAAGCGCTGAACCCCGATTACCTCATCGTCCAAAAAGACCTTGAAGTGATAAGTCTTTTGTGTGGAGGTCTGGGCAGAACTGAGGAGCCCAATGGAAAAAAAGAAAAACGTCATAAGCGTTAACAAAAACGATGGGCTTTCGATCATGAAGAAATTCCCATTCATGATGTCTGCTCCTGAGAATGGGTAACCGGTTTCGGTTTTTTCGGAGGCCCTGGTATGAAGGCGTTGGTGCTCGCGATGTATTCACGGTAGACCGGTCTTCGATCCACGATCGTTTCTTCGAGCATCGTCACGCCGGAAAATTTCAGCAATAAAAAAGTCAGCAAGACAGGTGAGAGAATGGACCACCAAGCGCCGGTCGGGATAACCAAGAGGAAAAATCCCCACCAGATCAGACATTCCCCGAAATAATTGGGATGCCGTGTATAGCGCCACAACCCGCGATTCATCACCTTGCCCCGATTAGTAGGATTTGACTTGAAGCGGGCAAGCTGCCAATCGCCCACTGCTTCAAAGATCATCCCGATCATCCACAAGGCCACGGCCAGAATGTCGAACACGCTTGACTGAAATGGCACGGTCAGGGCGACCCACAAAGGCATGGAGATGATCCAGGCCAGCAAGGCTTGAAACACAAAGATGATCCCGAGGCTTTTCAGCGCAAAATATGGTTCATACTTGCGACGAATGGCTTGATACCGGGAGTCTTCGGGTTCACCCCAATTTCGCCAGGTGATATAGAGGGTCAGTCGGAATGCCCAAAGCAGGACCAGGGTGAGAACCAGGGAGGAGCGATTCCAGTAAGGCTCTACGCTGCTTGAGTAAACTAAGGCAGACGCGAAGATCATGACCGACCACATGCTGTCCACGATACTCACATCCCGCTTGATCACACTGACTAGCCACGTGAGTGTCGCTAGGGCAAGAATCGCGTAAAGGCCTGAGAGGTAAATAGGGAAGCTCATGTGGCGCTTTTATTCAATTCTGTGGCGTACCCATCAAACCGTGTGGCCAAGGCCATTAGGATTGGTGTGATGATAGCCCAGCCAATGGCTAACGCGATTAACGCGGCGCGTTGGTTTCCGAATTCGAGGGCTCCCAAACGGTGGCCCCCGTAATAGGCCAGTGGTCCTCCAATGCTGCCGGCGAGTGCAGCAATCAGCCAGCGCCCCCGTAGCCAACGAAGCGAGACATTTAAAATGGTGGCGAACAGCCCCCACATAAGGACGATCCAATAGGGGGCCGTGTTTGGGATAAGGATGCCGGAGGAGTATTGTAGCCAGTCCAGCCACACGAGCATGCTGTCCCACACGGCCCCGATACCGACAGCAATCAACACCAGTTTGAATTCCGCTTCAGCCACGGGCGCCCGGAGCAGGTGAATAGCCACAATGAATATGGCAATGAGGGCCCCGATCCACGGGCGTTGCGTCGCCCCACTGAGTACGCAGGCAAACCATCCAACCTGAAACAGAAAAATATTGAGGAGAGTCCTGCCCATGAACATTCCTATGAAGGTGTGGGTGAATTTTCGAAAAGATAATGACTGACCCACCATTCCTGCCCCTCCCGATAGCCGAATAATTCGGCGCAGGCCATAAAAAACACCCGCCAGCGCATCCACCAATTTTGGGCATTTGACGACCCGTACGTTTGAACAAACAGAGGCCACAAGGCCTCGCGCTGTGCATCCATTCTGGCCAGCCAGGCATTAGCCGTTTTTTCATAGTGCGTACCATCCCACCGCCACCGTTGAACAAGCCTGAGTGGACTCTGGATCGCCAGGGGCAGGTCATCGCTGGGCATCATTCCTCCGCTGAAAAAATGCTCACTCATCCAGTCGCTGGCATCCTTCACCTCGAAGGCGTACGGCACGCTTCGATGCACAAAAATGTGCAGAAAAAACCGCCCGTTCGTTTTAAGCCACCGATGCACACGACCGAACAGATGTTGCCAGTTTCGCATATGCTCAAACATCTCCACCGAAACCACGCGATCGAATTGACGGGGTTCGATGTCAAACTCGTTCATGTCCCTGGTGAGCACGCGAATATTGCGCAACCCCCGTTCACCAGCCTGAGATTCGATGTACGCCTTCTGTGAGTGAGAATTCGAGACTGCCGTGATGTGGCTTTTGGGGTAGTGGGCCGCCATCCAAAGCGTGAACGATCCCCACCCGCATCCCAGTTCCAGAATGGATTGGCCATCACGAAGATCAGCATGCACTCCCGTCTCCCGCAAGCCAATTTCCTCGGCCTCGGCTAGAACTTCTACACCCTGTGGCCATAATGCGCTGCTATATTTCAATTGCGGTCCTAATACTCTTTGAAAGAATTCCGTTGGGATTTCATAATGTTGGGAGTTGGCTTTCTCCGGATATTGAGCAATGGATGAACGGGCCATGGCATCAATAAAGGCCATCTTTCGGGAAATCAGATCTTGATCATCCTTGCAGGAGATCTCCTGCAAGCGTTGACGGACAAGATGCCGGATGCCATGACGGATCAACCCATCCGGGATCACGCCACGATCAGTTAATGAAAGTGCAAGTCGGGTTAGAAGGGACATGAGTCAATCACTAAAAGTTGACTGTCAAATTTCAATTTTCCCGTTTTTTAACAAAATATTAAAAATACGTCGTAAAAAATTATTTGATTTATCT
>JAOUGQ010000041.1 GCA_029865515.1 Nitrospirota bacterium | reverse complement strand
TCCGCTGGCCCTAGAACAGGGTACGTTCCCCCGGGAAATTCAGTATTTTCTCTTGCCCCCGTTAAAAGCCCACATGGCTTAATAGGCAACGCATCTCACTAAATCCCCTAAATTTTTCGTTCTTTATGCTACGCTTAAATAATTAAGTATAAATTCGTATATACTTAGGTCTATAGCAAGACTTTAATAGCGATTCTCTGTGTTTTTTCAAGTTCATGATGGTTTCAGCTCATTCTTTATCCCCGATTATGAGGAATTTTTAATATTGTGTTAATCTTGACTTAAGATCAAAGAGCTATATCTCTAAATCAGCAATAATATTATTAAACATATCGTGATATCATGAAAAAGGAGTTCAATATGGGACATTATGGAATACAGAAAAAGACCGCTTCGGTTGGGAAACGTCCCATCAAGAATGAAAACATTCAACCAATTGGCACTCCAACGACCAAAGCAGCCGATCCACGACATTCGGATGCATGTACGCGATGTGGAGGATTTATGGTCTCCCACTGGTGCATGAATGTGAACTATGATGCCGGTGGCATGGAGATTTTAACAAAACGATGCTTGCAATGCGGTGAAGTCATTGATCCCGTCATTTTGGAAAATCGCCTGAACCCCGAACGAGAAGCGATGAAGAAAAAAACCCGTCCTCTCCTCTCCAGGCCTTTAGCATCATCGAACAAAGGCAAGGGGTCAGGGATGAGTTGTAGTCCTGTGGCTTAACCTTGGGTCTGGCCACATCAACAGTGGCTTTTTGGACCACCCACGAGGAAGAGCCGGAATTTGCCTCCTGAGGATTTAAAGACTGCTCGATTATTAAGTCTATCCTCCCCAGGATAATCCCAGGCCGCAAGTCTCCCCCTCTCCTTGTGGGTCCCATCTCACAGATTGGTCCATTTCAATTGGCTCTCAGCTTCTCTTTCCTGCTAGACTTTTTCCAACAATCCCTTCTAGCTTCTTCATCTCTTAAAAGGGAGTGAATGATGATTTTTTTTCGTGCCATCATGAGTTTTCTGCTCTTGTTTCTTCCGCAAGTCGCCTCCGCACAATTTGATGATTTTCTCAAAGGGATGGATAAATTGGCGTTGCCGGGCACAAAAACCCTGGGAGATGACAAGATCATCTCTGGCCTCAAAGAAGCTCTGAGCGTCGGGACGGAAAACACCGTAAATCTCACAGGCAATACAGACGGCTTTTTAAAAAATGAGGCTATTAAAATCTTACTCCCGGAAAAACTTCAATCCATGGACAAAGCCCTTCGATTCGCCGGGTTCGGACCTCAGGTGGATGAGTTTGTGGTCAGTATGAACCGGGCGGCCGAGCAGGCCGCCCCTTTGGCCAAACCCATTTTCAAAGATGCTCTTACGAACATGAATTTTGACGATGCCAAGAAAATCTTACATGGAGGAGATACCGCAGCCACCGACTACTTCAAAAACAAAACCCAGAACCAACTAGCCACTGCGTTCAAACCGGAAGTGGAGAAGGCCATGAACCAGGTCGGGGTCACCGCGCAATACAAAGAATTGGTGGGACAATATACGACGCTGCCATTCGTCAAAGTACCGGCTTTTGATTTGGACAACTACGTGGTCGGGAAAAGCTTGGACGGACTCTTTTACACGCTGGCGGAAGAGGAGAAAAAAATACGAACCAACCCCGCAGCGCAAGTGACGGATTTACTCAAAGAAGTCTTTGGAAAATAATTCATTGATTAATTTTTTCCTCACACCACTATGCTCTGAGTAAAAATGGACCAACCGATTATCGGGTTTCACCAGGATGACGTGGGCGATTGGGTGGCGGATCTGGCCTGTGGTCACGGGCAACATGTTCGACATCAGCCCCCGCTCAGTATTCGCCCGTGGGTCCTTTCACCGGAAGGACGACGGGCACATCTTCAGAGCATACTCCAGTGCAAAAAATGTGACGAAGAATTGCTAGACTCCTCGGGAAGTGCAAACTAAGACACCGTCCTCTCTCTGAAAAACCCCTTCCTCAACTTCAAAGCAAAATATTCCTCCAACCTTTGCGCGTTACGGGTTGTGCCACATGGCTCCATCCGCATGATGCTCACTCCCCTGGTGAGTAATCTTGACGGTATCCCCGTTTTTCACTTGGGCTTCCAACGTGGAGATTTTTTGATTAATGGTCAACATGAGTTGATTGGAATGAAGAAAAGGCATCAGCCCTTGAAATTGGTCGGGATAATCCTCCAGCAGTTGGCGAAGGGTCGTGGCGTTTTCTAGAGTAATTTCCACTTCAGGATCTTCAACGACCTCCCGAAGCGCAAGTCCAAATATCAAAATTTTTACCATCCGGTGTTCCTCATCTAAAAATGAATATCAATCCTATTGAAACGATCACAACGATCTTCCGACAGAGCACGCATTGTGTTTCAGCATCTCACCTCCTAACCCTTGCGAGTATGCTCCCGTATGACCTGTGCGATATGCTTGACCTCCGCCTTTCCACGAAGACCATTTTTTAACTGAATCATGCACGCGGGGCAACTGGTGGCCACCACTTGAGCCCCGCTTTGTTGAATAGCTCGCTTCTTGCGTTGAAAAATCTCTTGTGAGGTCTCGTAATTTTTCACCATGTACGTCCCCGCTCCGCCTGCACACCGATCGGCATCCTGCATTTCGACAAATTCAAGATCAGTCAATGACGAGAGCAATTCTCTCGGAGCTTGGGATACGCCAGCGGCGCGAAGATGGCATGAAGAATGGTATGTCACTTTTGGCAACTTCTCATTGCCGGATACAGGCGAGTTCGGCGGCTGTGTTGATCTCCCACCACGGTCAACCAGAAATTCAGAAATATGTTTAACCCGTTTTTGCAAATCGATCGCCACGGCTTCCTCCGGCTCTCCTTGAAAAAGTTTGACGTAATCCTTCAGGCTTAATGTACAGGAGGCACAACTGGTAATGACCGTTTCAAACTGAGCCAGATGAGCCAGATTGTCCCGTGCGCCGTCTTTCACCAAATCCCGCAATCCATACGTTTCAATAGGCGTCCCCGAACATCGTTGAGGGGGCAGAGCCACCTTCACGCCATGATCGGCTAAGAGACCAATCACGGCGTCCCCCACGCCATCGTCAAAATAGTTTGCGGCACAGCCGTGGAAATATGCGACTGGCGCCTGGCGAACATGATCGGGATGACAAAGATCGGGATACCGGTCACGCAAATGACGTTTGGCAAAAGTCGGAAGCACCATCTCTCGAGGAATTTTCGCGGTGGCGGCCAATCCACGCAACAACGGGCGAGTCATATTTTCCAGTATGCCTCGAATGACCGGACGATCCCAAAAGGACTGTGTCCATGCCACCACCTTCAGCAACGGATGAAAAAGCCATGGACGGGCATGAAGTGCAAAGATCCAACCAGCCACCCGATTGGGATGTTCCGCCCGTCGCTGAAGAATCAGGTCTGACACATCAACCCCTGCAGGACAAATGGTGCGGCAGGACTTGCAATTCAAACAGGCTTCGACAACACGTTCGGATTTCAGATACTGGTAATCCGAGGCGGTGACAATCTCAAACCAGCCGCGGGCACTCATATCTTCAGACTGGAACACATCATACACCGGACACACCGAATTACATTTGGCGCACGTCGCACAGGGCTTCCCCATGCGCTCATAATCAATATGCTCCGTGAACGATGTTTCGCTGATTTTCACGCCGGGATTCATCATCCCCTGCGGGTCAAACGCCTGCTTCACGCGAACAAAGACCTGATAGACTTCTTCTCCATACATCACCCGCACCGTTTCCGCCCGTACACGCCCATCTCCATGTTCACCACAAATAGACCCGTCAAACCGGTCCAACACCGTTTGGTGAATCTCACGATGTGCCTCAACCATCGCGTGGAAATCGTATTGATTATGAAGATCGAGCAGCGGCACGATATGCGCGTTGCCATTCCCCACATGCCCGAAAATGGCAACGGAAACGCTCTGACGTCCGAAATACTCTTCCAAATACCGAATCAATTCTCCGGTACGCGAAGCCGGCACGACCACATCATCGACAAAATTGATCGGCTTTTTCAGAGGATCGAACCGATAGAGCGTCGGATACAATGCCTTGCGAGCCTTCCAGAGATCGGCTTGCTGAGCCGGATCCGATGCCAGCCTCACTTCACCCGTCACCGCAAAGGTTCGACACATCCCTTGCAGTCGTTCCCGACGATCCGTTCCGTCTCCCTCATCAAATTCAATAAGTAGGGTGGCCGCAGCATCTAATGGGATGCCATGACGATCGCGCCCGATCAAATCCAAGGTATTCCCATCCATCACTTCCAAGGCATTAGGTTCCAACTCCAACAAATGCGGCACGGCTTCGCCCATACCCTCCAGGTGCCGGAAATGGATCAGACCTGTCACCGTGGCATCAGGTCGTTTGACCAATTTGACTGTCGCCTCACTCATGATCCCAAGCGTACCTTCGCTACCGACAAACAACTTGGGAACATCAAACACCCCTCTCTCAAGCCCTTTCACCAAATCAAACACGTTATAGCCGGAACTGTTTTTACTCACCTTGGGACGTTTGGCACGAATCACAGCCTGGTCCTGCTTGAGCAGCGCCCACACGGTTTGTAAAGATGCATACTGATTCAACAACGAAGTATAGGCCGCTCCTCCAATATCTACGGCCATGGCGTCAAGCCAACCCTCCTTTAACAGCCGGACCCGGAGGGAATGAACATTGTCCTTCACCGATCCATAGCGAAGCGTATGCGGACCAGCCGAATTATTGGCGACCATGCCGCCCAATTTACACATATCCCCGCTTGAAGGATCGGGACCATACATCAGCCCCAAGGGGGCCAACTGCTTATTAAATTCAGACAACACCAGACCGGGTTGCACGCGCGCCCACTGTTCTTCCCGATTGATTGCAAGAATCCGGTTCATTCGTGAAATATCCACGATAATGCCAGACCCGATGGCTGAACCAGTCAGGTTCGTTCCGGCAGCCCGCGGGGTAAGAGGCACGCCAACCCGGACGGCATACTCCATCACGACATCAATCTCTTCTTCCGTGTCAGGAAGAACGACGACTTGTGGGGGTATTTTGTAGATACTGGCATCGACGGAATAGGCCTTCAGCGTCGCCCAATCCCACCGGACCTTGTCGGCATCCAATCTTTTGGCTAAATCAGCGCCAAGAGAAGATTTTTTTTCAGGTAACAACAAAGCCATAGGAACTCATCCCGCTCCATATGCAGAGAGAACACCCGCTCATTGTAGGAGAGAAGACCGGAAGGCAACAAGAAAGGCCGTCGAGACGCGTGGCCTCAACTCACATCATGCAGAAAGATCGGCGACGCGAGATTCTCCCTCGTCTCCTTCAGATTCAAAGGGAAGCTCCATCGGAAATTGTTCCGGGCTACCTAAATCTTTCAATTCTTTCAACGGAGGCAGATCCCGGAGGTCGCGCAGGCCAAACCGTTGAAGAAACTGTTTACTGGTCCCGTACAAAATGGGGCGACCTGGAATATCCTGCCGCCCGACGATCCGAATCAATTTCTGATCCAGGAGCGTACGCAACACACCGGAGGTCTCCACACCTCGAATTTTCTCAATATCCGCCCTCGTAATGGGCTGTTTATAACTCACAATCGCCAGGGCCTCTAATGCCGATTTTGAAACCTTGGCGGAAGTTTTGACCTTACTGGTCAATCGCTTGATATAGACACTCTGTTCAGGCCGCGTCACCATGACATATCCGCCAGCCACTTCAAGAATCTGCAAACCGCGTCCAACCTCCTCATACTCGGCCTGGAGAGTCTGCATGGCAGATTTGATAGACGGTTTGGGCACCCCTTCGAGTACGGAAGCCAACCTCTCGAGACTGAGAGGGTCATGGGATACAAACAGCAGCGCCTCAAAGGCGCCTTTCAGTTCATCAAGATCCAACGCCACCTCTTGCCTCTCCGTATCGGCGTCGGTGACCTCTTCCGAATCATGACCATTGGTGGAGGCATCGACCAGTGCAGAATCCTCGGGCTGGTCGGCATCTACAACATCTGTAGTCAGGTGTCCATTGGTGAGTGCTTTGGTAATCATATCTTCCTCCTATGTGGACTGAAACAGTCCATCCCACACCGCCACATTCACTATTCTTACAAACAACTTAGATAATTCCTCACGGATCGTCTTCCCACAATCAATGACCAAGTCAAGACTTACAATTCTTCCATTTGAAAACTTCCAGTAGCATCAGGCCCTCCCGCCGGAACGAAGCGCCTGGTTACCTGGATAGGGCCAAGCCATTCTCCTTGAAATAACCGAACCAGGTTCATCCGGACCAGCTCCAATAAGGCCAAAAACGTGACAATCACCAGAGGCCGCGACCAATGCTGCGCAAACAGCCCTTCAAAAGGAATTGTCGACTCCCCTTCCAACCGCTCCAAAATCACTTGAATGCGATCCTGAACCGTCCAGGCTTCCCTGGACAATTCCACAAATTGGTCGGTTGGAGCTCGATCCAGGACTTCCTGAAAGGCACTAAGGAGATCAAATAATTGGAGATCCTCAGTGGTGAGATCTTCCTCGTCCACAGACTTTACCGGCAATGGAAGAGGATCCCGCCCAAACGACTCCCGCCAGATACGTTCCCGTGCGACCAAGGTCCCAGCCGCTTCCTTAAACCGCTCATATTCCACTAATTGCCGGACCAATTCAGAACGAGGATCCAGACCCTCATCATCCTCTGTCACGGCTTTTTCCTCCTTGGGAAGGAGCGTCCTGGATTTAATGTACAGCAGCGTGGCCGCCATCACCAGAAACTCACCGGCCAGGGACAGGTTCAAGGTCTTCATCAGGGACAGATATTCCAGATATTGCTTAGTAATCAGCGCAATTGGAATATCATAGATATTGATCTGGTGTTTCCGAATCAGGTGGAGGAGAAGGTCCATGGGGCCGGTAAAGGCCTCAAGCTTGACCTGATAGGCATCATCATCTTCGAGGTCGGAAATAATCAGAGAAGGGACAGAATCCAATCAAGAGCCTTTCGGCTGGGGTCCAGAGTGCAGATTTTGAAACTGGTATACCATCTTTTGTGTTAAGCCGCAATACCTTAACAAAATATAGTGGTTCACACCATTTAGGCGGTCTTTTTCCTCTTCGAGACCCAGAGGTAAAATAGCACCAAAATGACCAGACCTGCAAAGATCCCTAACTGGGCTTGTTGGCTCCGCCACCCCTGAGACAGAACCGCGTCAAGGGATAAGTTGCTCCCGGTTAATTCCGGTGGTGCGTGGAACACCACTCCTGAAAAATCCTGGCTCCCGTCAAATCTGGCGCTTGTAAAATCGACAACATTGTGAAATTGGGTGTCCTGGAAGGAGACCTCCTGTTTAAATTCCGTGAACCGAAAATAGATTTCATGATCGACCATAACGGATGAAAAATCAGCCTGGCCATCAAAGACCGCCCCTGAAAATCCTGTTCCACTGGCAAAATGGGATCGGGAAAAATCCGCCCCCTGTTGAAACTCGACTTCTAAAAATTCCGCCACCCCGGTGAAATGCGTGTCGGCAAATGTGACCCGATCGCGAAAGGCGGCCTTATGAAACCGGGAATGGGTTCCAAAGGTCACCTGAGAAAAATCCACCGCCTGGTCAAATTGAGATCCAATAAAAAACGCCTCAAAATCCACGCGCACCTTTGAAAATTCGAAAGGCCCCATAAACACTGTTTTAGAAAGGTCAATCGACTGCTGAAAGACCGTACCAGTGAAATCCAACGCTCCCAGCACAAGGAGGGCACCTTCAACCAGATTGGTCGCCAGAACTTTTTCAAACCGGGAATGTCGAATGGAGAGGGACCCTGGAATGACACGAACGGCTTCGATGCTCCGTTGGTGAAGACGTTCTTGTACAGCCGGGGAAATGTCGGAATCTCCTGACAGGTCATGAAGAGACAGGCGATCCAGCATCACATCATCAAGCACCAGCACACCTTCAAAATCAATACTCCTGCCTTGCTCCAGAGCATCAAGAACATCGGCTCCCCTCACCGCCAGTGTCGCTTGTTCCTCCGGCAAACAGGGTCCTTCAACATGAACCCAGAAGACGTTCTCAATTTCCGGAGGAGTCGGAAGAAGACGGCAGGCCTCCACAGGCATGGGCAACAGACCAAAGAGACCTAGCACAAGCGGCAAACCATGGAGCCCCCGCAATCCCATCAATCGCCCAATCGAATGAATGTGAGATGGCATTCAGGGCAACCGGACAGCCTCCTAGGCAGAAGAAGCGCTCTCGGCGGGTTGGGAAGTCTTAGACTCGGCAGGCTTGGCAACGGGCGCCACAGCGGGTGTAGGAACAGCCCCTTCGGCAGGCTTCGAAGCCGCGGGCTTGGAAACATCCTTCAGGGCTAAATAAAAATCGCGATGTTCGTATTCCGTTTTAGCTAAGGCTTGATCGACTTCTTGAACGGTCTTGGGGGGAGGCACCACGACCTTCTCCCCTTCCCGCCAATTGGCCGGTGTCGAACAGGCGAAGCGTTCTGTCGTCTGCAACGCGGTGACCAGCCGAAAGATTTCATCCACATTGCGGCCGGCATTGAGTGGATAATAGACCAAAGCCCGGATCACCCGCTTGGGATCAATAATAAACACCGCCCTCACCGTTGCAGTGGAACTCGCATTGGGATGAATCATCCCATAGAGTTTGGCGACTCGCATATCGGCGTCGGCAATCATCGGAAAAGGAATGGTGGTGCCCATTTTTTCGTGAATGTTTCGCAACCAGGCTAAATGGGCATGAATGCTATCCACACTCAGCCCGATGAGTTTCACGCCTCGCTGGCGAAATTGATCATAGAGTTGGGCAAAAGCCACCAATTCAGTCGTACACACCGGAGTAAAATCAGCAGGGTGAGAAAACAACACGACCCAGTGTTGTTCCTGCCAGGCGCTAAAACTAAAATCTGTATGTTGGGTCGTCACTGCGGAAAAGTCCGGCGCAGGATCTCCGATGCGAGGCAATCCTCGTTCTTCAGACATGAAACCTCCTTCAGTTGGCAAGACAGAAACACCACCAGTCACTCTCAGGCTGAGTGAAAAATCACGGCCTTCGATGAAACCGGGATCAAAAAAAAACTTACGCGTTGCGTTAGCAGCCAAAAGAGCAGTGGGCACCGCACACGTCCCACTCCAGAGTAGAATCTCTACCAGGACCTGGGAATTTCCTCCTCATCATCCTCAGTATTGGGTTCGGTTTCCCGAAAAAACTTTTCAGTGCCTAATTCCTCGGATAAGTCTTCAGTGAGATCCAAATCCTCATCCGCTTCATCGGCCAAATCTCCGGCAAAGTCATCATCGTCAAAATCATCGGCTAAATCATCCACCTCCAAGGCGTCGGTGGCATCATCGATTTCAGTCGTCAAGGCATCAAGGGTGATGTCGCCATCCGCTTCGACTTCAATATCCAATTCGGCATCGATGTCTTCCGGCAGATCAGTCGTCTCTTCGCCAAGCTCTTCCCCTCCGATACCGGCAGGGGAAATCACCCGGGCGATCTTCGGCTTCTTTTCCTCAAGTCCCTTGGCCGCAGCCGCCTCTTTTTTGGGCCTTCCCCGGCCCTTTTTCGCCTCGCCTGGAGCAGGCGTCACTGCCGAGGATTTGGCTTTTAAGCCTTCCGCTTTGGTCACAGCCTTAGCCGGTTTGGCAGCAGACTTGGCTCTCTTCTGTGTTGTTGGTTTCGCAGTCTTTTGAGATGGAGTCAACTTCTTCTCTTTCCCTTTCACCACCTTTTTTGGCGTCGCTTTGGATCGTGGTGTAGCCTGAGCCACGGCCTTGGATTGTTTCCCCTTGGCCTGAGCCTTGGTGCCGACCTTCGTTTTCTTGGACTTCGCTTTGGTAGACGGTGATCGTTGAGGCTTCACAGGCTTCTTTGGTCTGGCTTTCGTCTTCGGTCTGGCTTTCGTCTTCGGTTTGGCTTTCGTCTTCGGTTTAGCTTTCGTCTTCGGTTTAGCTTTCGCTTGAGTCCTAGACGTCTTCCTAGACTTCAGCTTAGGCTTAACCGTGGGCTTCGCCTTAGCCTTTGACTTAGTCTTGACATTTGACTTGGGCTTGGCCTTGGACTTGGCCTTGGGCTTAGCCTTGGCAGCCATGTGTCACCCTCCTGATTGTGTGATCGACAAATGATCCGTCCCGGACGGATCGCCTCCTGAGTTGCCCCCATCTAACATGGAGAGGGCCTCTCAATCAACAGAAGATTTTCAAGAACCGTATTCTTCTTCTATATTCGAAAAACTTCCGGCCATTCATGATCCCTGCTAGAATAGGAAACCCTATGGAAATTATCACCACGCATCTCGAGGCAGATTTCGATGGCATCGCTTCAATGGTGGCTGCCAAGAAGCTCTACCCGGAGGCATATCTCGTTCTCCCGGCAGGAGCCCAATCCCGGGAGCGAGCGTTTCTCGCCGAACATCCCCTTCCCTTGACGGCACTCTCCAGCCTGGACCTCACAAAAATAACCCGCCTGATATTAGTGGATGCCCAGCATCAGGATCGGTTAGGACCACTCGAAAAAGCCATTGAAAATCAACACCTTTCCGTTCATATCTTTGATCATCACCCCATGGAGGGGGACAATCCCCTGCTTCCACGCGCGGACTACTGCAAACTCGATTCGGTGGGGGCCACCATCACCCTCCTCTGCGAAGAACTGCAAGCCAGATCGCTGAAGTGGACACCCGCCGAAGCCACATTATTTGCCATAGCCCTGTATGAGGAAACCGGCCAATTCGGATACCTCAATACCACACCCCGCGACTTTCAGGTCGGTGCCGCCCTCGTCCAATCAGGCGCTGATATCAACCAGGTCACGAAGCATATCAGCCGGCAATGGACGCCCCCACAACTCGAATTATTCCATGCACTGCTTCAATCGGCACAAATCCTGAACCTCGGACACCGCCGTATTCTTCTCACCACCCTTACCTGGCCTGACTATGTGCAGGACCTGGCGCCGGTGGTTCAACAACTGGCGCAATTGCACGGAGCCGATGCCATCATCGCCGCCGTGGCCATGGAGGGCAAAGTGCAAGTCATCGGGCGAAGCCGCCACCCCGACATGGATATGAACCATATCACCCAGGCCTTTGGGGGCGGAGGGCACACCATGGCTGCCGCCGCCAGCATTAAAGGGCTCACCTTAGTCGAAGTGGAACGGAAGATACACGCCCTCCTTCAGGAGCAGACCAAAACCTGGCTCCCCATCAAGCGTCTCATGACAACGCCGGTCAGGACCGTGGAACTCAACACCCCGATCAAACAGACCGAACGCCTCATGACCCAATACGAGGTCAACGCCTTACCCGTGGTCAATGCCACTGGAGCATTCATGGGGTTAGCCACACGGGAGGCGGTGCAAAAGGCCCTGTATCACAAGCTGGCCACCCACCCCATTGATCACATCATGCTCAGAGACATCTTCCTGGCCGCCCCCACCACACCATTTGAAGATGTCCAACACCAAATGGTCGAACGGAATCAGCGGATCGTCCCGGTGCTGGATCATGACCGGGTCGTTGGTATTTTCAGCCGGACCGACTTGCTTCGGGCAATGCACCAAGGGCTCCCTTCTCAATTACGCGAAGCCGAGCCCCCAACCGGGACGACCTCGCTTGCGACACCCGTCCCCACGCCAACATTGCGGACCTCAAATCTCAAAAAACAATTGGAAAGCCGGATGCCGCCGGCCCTCCTGGCTTTGCTCGAGATCATTGGGAAATTGGCTGATACGCAGGAGGTCGCGGCCTTCCTGGTAGGCGGATTCGTCCGTGATCTCCTCATGAACATTCCCAACTTCGATCTGGACGTGGTCATCGAAGGAGATGGAATTCATTTCGGCAAAACGTTAGCGCAAGAGCTCAAGGCGGAATGGACTATTCATGAGCGATTTGGAACCGTTTCAATCGCGCTTCCCAAGACGCTCAACATTCCACAGATGCATCATCTGGACATTGCCACGGCCCGAACGGAATATTATGAATATCCCACCGCGCTGCCGACCGTGGAGCGCAGTTCCATAAAAAAAGATCTCTACCGGCGGGACTTCACCATCAACGCCCTGGCCATTCGCTTAAACAGAACCCCCGGCGAACTCCTGGACTTTTTCGGAGGCCGGCGTGACCTCAAGGATAAAATCGTTCGCGTCCTCCACAGTCTCAGCTTTGTGGAAGACCCCACGCGCGTCTTCCGGGCCATCCGCTTCGAACAGCGGTTCGGGTTCCAGATCAGTAAAGAAACCCAGTATTTCATTCAACAGGCCGAAACCATGGAATTGTTTCACCGGCTCTCCGGAGCACGGCTGGGGAACGAACTGATCCATATTTTAGAAGAGCCTGAGCCGGCCAAAGGCGTTCAGCGATTGAGTCAGTTCAAACTCTTCCGGTTCATTCATCCCAAGCTGCAATGGAAAGAACCCGGGCCCACGCTGTTTGAATCCGGAGAAAAAATTCTAGCCTGGCATGAGGTGGAAAACGCCAAACCGGGAACCGGGCGATGGCTGCTCTATGCCCTGGCCTGGTTCGAATCGTTAGGCAAAACCGAACTGGTCAAAACCTGGAAACGGTTAGGATTCCCACAAAAAACCACGGAGACAGTCGGAGAGTTCTTGCAGGCCCAGTCTACCCTGATGCGCACCCTCAACAAAAAGCATCTGGCTCCCTCGGAAGCCTACGCGCTCCTCACGCCATGGCCCAAGGAACTCGTGCTCTTCCTCATGGCCAAGGCGCAGAGCAAACCTGCGACGCATGTGGCGATGGAAAGGATTCGTGAATATCTCACCACATTCCAACATGTGTCCATCACATTAACCGGTCACGACCTGGACGAGATGGGCCTCCCCAAAGGTCCTGCGTATCGCCGGGTGCTGGATCGCGTTTTCAAGGCGAAACTGGATGGTCTGGTGGCCACACCGGAAGATGAATATCGCCTCGCCAAAACATTCATCCAGCAAGAGACCATATCAGGAAGCCATGCCAAATCTTCTTCATTGGCAAAGAAGGACAAGGGATAGTCGCCTTCCAACAGAGTCCCCGGACAAGTATTTCAGCCCTCCCCCATGCACTCGCTTTCATCATCCCCCACACCGTCTCGAGTCCGCTGGCGAATACTGTTTCTGCTACTCCTCATCAGCATCATCACCTACATCGACCGGGTGAATATTTCCGTCACCGCCCGACAGATGATGCCGGCACTCGGACTCACCGATCTGCAAATGGGACAAATCTTTTCGGCCTTTGTCTTTGGGTACGCCCTCTTTCAAATTCCCGGCGGCTGGCTGGGGGATCGATGGGGACCACGCCGTGTGTTGACCTTCGCCGTCATCTGGTGGTCGATCTTTACCGCCCTCACGGCTGTCGCGCCCACACTTCCATTGGCCAACCTGATCGGGATCATGGGCTCGCTCATGGTCGTGCGGTTCCTCATCGGCATCGGGGAAGCCGCCGCGCTGCCCAATTTCAACCGGGCCGTGGCCAACTGGCACCCCCCCCACGAACGGGGCTTAGGCATTGGCATCACCATCGGAGGGATCGGCGTGGGCTCCGCCCTGACGCCACCCGTCACCGCCTGGATCATGGTGAATTACGGCTGGCAAACGGCCTTCTATGTCGCAGGCGGATTAGGCATTGGCATTGCGCTGCTCTGGTACTGGTACGCAACAGACCATCCCCGGCAACACCCACAGGTTAACAACGCTGAAGCCGAACTCATCGAAGGCTCGGAATCTCTCAAAGACCTGCCTACTCCTTTGGAAGGACGAGCCGGCAAAGCCTGGGGAACGGTTCATGATTCCTTCGCCGATCTTGAAAAGAGCGATTGGCTCCATCCGGCATCTCGGGCAAATGGCAACGGTAACGGAGAAAAGAAAGGTTCAACCACCTCCTCCCCCGCTCCACCACGTTCGGAAAAACAGAGGAAGAAGACGTCCGCTCCCATTCCGGAAACCACCGTTCCCTGGAAAGTCATCCTCACTACACCCACCGTCTGGTGGCTCACCCTCAGTTACACCTGCCTCGGCTACGTGGCCTATGTGTATATGTCCTGGTTCTATCTCTACCTCGTCAACGTGAGAGGCTTTGCGATTCTCCAGGGGGCCTTCTTCGCCTCGGCGCCGTTCATCGCCATGGCCGTCTTCTGCCCGGTAGGAGGATGGGTAACGGACCGTCTCACCGAAAAATACGGAGTGAATAGAGGACGCGCGAGTGTGGGAGGGGCCGGAATGATCCTGGCCGCGCTCTCCATCATCATCGGCGCCAATGTCGAAGCGCCATTCGTCGCCATCGGATTCCTCTCGCTTGGGGCAGGTTGGCTCTACTTCACCGTCGGCCCGTTCTGGTCATCAACCACGGACTTATCCAAACCCTACGCCGGAACTCTCTCAGGCATGATGAACACCGGCGCCAACCTGGGCGGCACCCTCTCCCCAACACTCACCCCCTGGCTGGCAGACACTTTAGGCTGGTCGGTCTCCCTTGGAATCGCCGCCGGCATCGCCTTACTCGGTGGACTCTGTTGGATGTTCATTCAACCCGGACAAGGCCTGAAAATCGCTAAGCCAGTGGATGAAGTGTGATCGAATCTGAACGACTGGATCGAAGAAGAATCCTTGTCAAGAATGATTCTATTATTCCCGAATCATGGTAAGCTGAATCGATGAACTTGAACACAAAAAATTAGGCGTTCACCACATAAGTGGAGTTCAGCGCACCCTTCACAGCAGGAAAGACAATCTCACGAAGAAAGGAGGTACACCATGGGAGACAAAGGCGGAAAAAAAGATAAAGACAAAGCTCAAAAACAAAAAGCCAACCAACAGGCCAAAAAAGACAAAAAGAAATAGCCGAGACGTTTTCATCGATGGAAGTAGTGGGCTTCGGCTAGGCGAAGCCCACAATTCCTGAGTGCCCGACTTCTCAAAAAATTACCACCCAATCAGTTAAACTGAACTAATTAATCCACCGACAGTAGATTACCCAGTAAAGACAAATGTTTTTCGTAAAATGAATTTCGCTAAAACAGACGTTGTCATCGACAAAAGTTTTCTTCAGGGGGCACCAAAAGACATCCTGCAATCACTATTCAAAAATCAACGCGTTTTGATGACTCAGAGGAACCTTTACGAGCTTCTTACCACAAGTCCTATTGAACGCGCACGTTGTTTCAAAAGAATTCCTGCGGTCAAAAACCCAGTGGGTAGAGTTGAGCCTGTGGGTTCCATACTTCGGTGGGAAGTAAAAAATAAGGGGCCATTACTGAACATCGATCATATTATCATTCAGGGTTCTTTTAATTTCAATCCAAAATTGGTTGAGGAAAACTTCAATTTGGGGGAAGACCAAACCAGGCATCTGGAAGACTGGAAAAGAGAGTCGAAACAAAACATGAAAGACTTCGAAGTACACGGCAGTCACGTACCTGTCCGATTTCCAGAACTTAGGAATTATTGCCCTGGAGATAACTCCAGCCAAATAGAAGGAATCCAGAAACGCATATGCACTGACCCAGAATATGTCCGTGAATTCTATAATGGTGCACGAGAGGACACATGGCCTTCAGCAGAGCACATTGATGAACGATGGGCATTATTTAGGTGGATACAAATCAGGGTTATGGCAGCACTGGACTACTATCGTAAGTATGGGGAAAGAGAGATGAGTTCAGATACCACCAAAATTGAGAATGAATATTTTGATTTGGAATATTGCCTTGTTGGTTGCATTGTAGGAGCAATCGCCACGCAAGATAAAGGAATGAAGAAAAGATTCCTAGCCATACGCCCCTCAGGAAAAGTTATTTCCTAACAATATCTGCTATCTCTGCTCCTGACTTTCAATTAACACAAATTTCCTGATAACCCCCTAGATATTCACCTTCTTTGGTGTTCCTAAATCAGAATGTGTAACAAATTCTTTGATACAGGAGAAATTGCAAAAAATAGGAGGCAGTATGCAGCGCTATAAAATTCTTCATCGGACGTATTATAATTTCTCAGGTGTGGTGACACTCGGACCGCATCACTTGCGTCTACGTCCGAGAGAAGACTATGCCCTGCACATTGAGTCGTCATCCCTGACGATCACGCCACCAGCGACCCTGCTTTGGCATCGGGATGTGGAAAGCAATTCGGTAGCCACCGCCACGTTTGATGTGTCTGCCAACCAGCTAGCTGTTGAGAGCGAAGTCCTCATACAGCAATTCAATGAAGCACCACTCGACTTTCTCGTCGCCGATTACGCCATAGATTATCCCTTTACCTATCAACGCGATGACCGAATCATGTTGTTACCCTATATGGCCTTTCCGGAGCCGAAAACGCACACTCAATTGAATACATGGATTGGAGGGTTCTGGCAACCTGTGGAACCAATTCAAACCTACACGCTCCTGCAGCGGCTTTGCACACATATCCATGAAACGTTGTCGTATCGCATAC